>NZ_JAQMTM010000178.1:0-12643 GCF_028331085.1 Anabaena sp. CS-542/02 | reverse complement strand
AGTTTTCAAACAGCACTGATACTAAACAACAAACAGGTGTCAGCTTTCCGTAAAGCTTCTGGTACTGCACGACACGCATATAACTGGGCAAATGCTGCAATCCTAGAGGTTTTGAAACTGCGGGAAACTGATAAATCTGTCAAGATTCCATCTGCAATTGATTTACATAAACGATTAGTTGCACAGGTAAAATCTCAGCATGATTGGTATTACGAAGTTAACAAAAATGTCCCACAAAAAGCTTTGGCTGATTTACGCCAAGCATGGGATAGATGTTTCAGAAAAACATCTAAAGAACCCAGATTTAAGAAAAAAGGTCAGCGCGATTCTTTTTATTTAGAGTCTGGGACTAAAGCCAAACCAGGGATGAAAAATGATGAAGAGCGCGTCAAGCTTCCTAATATTGGAAGGGTGCGATTAGCAGAACCGTTACCAGTTACAGCAATTCATAATTGTGTTATTAGTCGTCAAGCTGAACAATGGTTTATTTCTATTAAATATGAGATAGAGAAACCTATCGTTAACGCTAAATGCCCTAGTGTTGGGGTTGATATCGGTATTAAGGAATTAGCTGTAACTAGTACAGGTAAGGTATTTTCTCACCCTAAAGCTTATCGCCGTATGAGTAAGCGCTTAAAGCGTTTACAGCGTCGCGTGAACAAGAAAGTAAAAGGTTCTAAAAATCGCGCTAAAGCTGTTAAAAAGCTGGCTAAACTACACGCTAAAGTTGTAAATATCCGTAAAGATTCAATCCATAAATTGACTCACTATCTAGCTAAGAACCACAGCGTTATTAAGATAGAGGATTTACACGTCAAAGCATTTCTCAAAAACCATAAGTTAGCAGGCGCAATTGCTGACACTGGTAGTTTTGGGTAAGTTTAACCGAGCGGTGTTATCTAATACGATTGGGTGTGCATTAGGTCTGGAGGCGATGGAAAACAATTGAGGTGAAAAGACTTACGCCTAGATTTTGGCTCCAAAGACCAATTCGTTGGAGCCTGGTTTTTAGCTTTGCTAGTTTATTGTTATCTTGCAGTACCAACGAAATACCCTTAGGGCCTACTTCCCTCAACAGTCGCTACACTGAAGAGCAACCTGCATTGAGTGGAAATGGTCGCTTTTTAGCATTTATATCGAATCGTAATGGTAGTCACCAACTGTTGGTCTATGACTTGGAAGAACAACGGTTGGTTAGCATACCGGGTTTAAATAGACCAAGGACGATTACTGAAAATCCAAGCCTGAGCTATACCGGACGTTACATTGCTTATCTGACAAGTGACCAAGGTAGACCTGTTGTAGCACTTTATGATCGCGCTACGCAAAATTCACAAGTTATGACTCCCACTTATCGCGGCTGGTTGAGAAATCCGGGAATTAGCCCAGATGGACGTTATATTGTTTTTGAAACCGCTAGCCGTGGTCAGTGGGATATTGAAGTTTTAGACCGCGGACCAGATATTGAGTTAGATATTCCCAACGGTGCGAGTGTGAGATAATCATCAGTCAGGTAATTTATCTGTGTTCATGAGCATTGACTAATGACCAAATGAATAATCGAACTATTTTTATAACTATATTTGTTGCTGGGTTGGGCTTATTGGCTGGCTGCGTGGGCTATCCTCGCTTAGTCAATTATCCCTTTGATCCTGGGGGTCGGAGTCTTAACAGTCCAGCTTCGGAACTAAATCCCCAAACTTCAGGGAGATATATTGTTTTTACGAGCGATCGCCGGGGTAGCCAAGATGTTTATATGTTCGATAGACTAACTCGCACCTTGGTAGATTTACCGGGTTTAAATTCCTTCGATACCATCGCCTCTCATCCTAGTGTTGCTGAGAATGGTCAGTACATTGTTTTTGCAGCTAGTCGTCAGGGGCGATCTACTATTTTTCTCTATGACCGAGAAACTAGACAATCGAGAAATTTAACTAATAACTTACAAGCAGAAGTCCGCAACCCTACGATTAGCGCTGATGGTCGGAGGATTGCGTTTGAGTATAGTAACAATGGTCAATGGGATGTTTTAGTTTATGAACAATCGGGACAAAGGTTGAATATACCTCAAGAGCCGCGCTGAAAATAGAGACTGGGAAATTTATCAATCAGGGGTTTTCTTTTTCTTTTGTACAGATTCAATCAGCGATCGCACTTGTTGAGTACCTTGGGAAGGTTCAAAGGAAAGTGGGAATTTACCGCGAACTATCATTCGTAAACCAAGAGGTGCAAGACTCAGTAGTCCTTTCAGGTCCTGAAAGTAGTTACCAACCACTTGGATACCAAATTGACGTTCATCGATCCAACCACCTTCTTTCACCAAATCTACTAATACTTTGCGGTGGCGAATTGAGCGACTGTCTTGGGCTTGTTTGCGTTGCAGAATTTCCTGTTTAATTTTTGTGATTTGCTCCAATGGTGCTACCTCCATCGGACAAACTGAGTCACAGTAGAAACAACGAGTACAACCCCATACTCCTTTAGTTCCTTGGTTATAAGTTTCTAAGCGATTTTCGGTTTCACCATCACGAGAGTCAGCCACCATGCGATAGGCTTTGGCTAGTGCATGAGGACCAAGAAAATCTGGATTAACTTCACGGGCATTACATTCAGAATAACAAGCACCACACATGATACAATTACCTGTCTGATCAAGACGCGATCGCTCCTGTGGTGTTTGTAAAAATTCCCTTTCCGGAACTTGTCGCGCCGCTGTACTTACATAAGGAGCTACTGCATCTAGATGATTCCAGAAACTAGTCATGTCAACGACCAAATCTTTAATCACCGGCATATTACCTAAAGGAGCTACTGTAATTTCCCGAATTGTGTTGGCGTTATTTTCCCCTCCAGGGATTTGTGGTAATCTAGCTAGTTCACTACCGACATTTTCCTTACAAGCTAAAGCGGAACGCCCATTGATTCCCATAGCACAGCTACCGCAAATTGTATTGCGGCAATTTTTGCGAAAAGCGAGTGTTCCATCTTGTTCCCACTTAATTCGATTGAGGCAGTCCAAGATTGTATTGCCAGAATCTACCTGTAAAAGGTAAGTTTGTACAACAGGAGAGAAATTTTGTTGCTGCCGAATGATTTTAAATAGAACTTCCATTATCACCAACCACAATCTTCAAATTATATTGCCAGCCGCAGAAGTCGTGAGTCAAGCCTGGTGGTTACACTTGAGCTATACTCTTGTTCACCCCCTAATGGCCAGCCCAGTGTTAATAGGCTGCTCATACAAGAGCAACTGATTCTAGTTTAAGGATAACCATTCATATTTAATTTGTAGGGGTGCTACAACTGAGATTCTTGTCAACCTCCCAAATCAAAGGCAAATCATGTAGTTATGGTGGGGGGAGCATTTAACCTAATTGTTTCACAGCAGAAGCACAAGTCGGTTTTTCAGGAGAAACAGCTAGGTTCATATCCTGCATAGTGAATATATCTAAACTCAATCCATTAATGTTTCTCAATATCTCTTGATGTTAAGAGTAATGGCAGCCATTGGCGCATAAAATCGCTAATCTAGTCGCAAAGGGATAGTTTTTTTGTGTATATGTCAGCGCTGAACCTGTGGGATAATATCGGGTGATAAGCAGGTATTTGCAAGATATGGGAAAATTTATTCTTCCCCAAGACAGACGTATATAATCTCTATCCGCTGTTGGTCTCATGAGAATAAACCATCAGGACAATCCTCACTTAGGGGATGTGTGTACAAAATCAAGTAAATTTGGGATTTTACTCAATTGTCAAAACTCCTCATCTAAATTTAGATGAATTTTTATAAAAGTCTCGCTGCAATATTCAATAGGGCAAAAAGTCCGATGAATCCCACTTTTTGACTCCCCAAGGTTAGATATTTAGATTTAAGTTTTTAGTCGCAGTTCAATTAAAAACTAAACAATTATTTTGCTATTATTAGTTCATGCTAGTATTTAATATAAAATTACGAAGTAACAAATCCAGTACCAATAGCTGCATAAGCACCGCTAATGCTGATTTGTAAATTCGTAATGTAGAGACAAAAAAATTCACGTCTCTACAGGCAGAACAAAGGTGTATGTCCGTAAGAGCCTATTCAAATACCATGCTGTCTTGGGCTGGAGAGTCAGAGTAGGGAAAACCTCACAACTCAAAGGCAATAAAGGCCAGCACTGAAAGTTGAAAGCCAGCAATTTATTTGGTCTACGACTTATTTGTAGTCGCACTCAAATAACTTGTTCAGGTGGCTGAAAGTGACACTGCTACAGTAGCGCCAACACATAAAATCAATTGATTTACCATGGTGATTTCTGGTGAAAAGTGCCGTAAAATCCCTGAAATCAATGTTTGTGGACACCATGACCTCTAGTCTGTTGTGGGTGACCATAATATAGGCGCTTGTAGCTCAACCTATAAACGGGAATTTATCCCTCACCCCAGAGTCATGAGTAGTCAAATACTGGCATGAGACAACTTTGTTTATCAGTTTGGAGAGAGTAAGGAAAATTTGAGCGTAATGACTGAAACTGCAACCGCACCATTAACTGGAAAAGCATTGCTTGCTAAGGTGAAAGAACTGTCTAATTTACCACGCCGAGAAAGAGCCAAGCAGTGCGGATATTACACCGTTACTAAGAATAATCAAGTTCGCGTCAATCTCACAGATTTTTATGATGCTCTGCTATCGGCTAGAGGAATTCCTCTGAGTCCCGAAGCACCTAAAGATGGTCGTGGTCGTGAACCGACATATCGTGTCAGCGTTCATCAAAACGGTCAAATTGTGATTGGTGCTACCTACACTAAGGCAATGAACTTAAAGCCGGGTGATGAGTTTGAAATCAGACTGGGATATAAACATATCCACTTAATTCAACTGGGAGAAAGTGATAAAAAAGTGACTTCAGGAGATATAGACTCAGAAGAGTCCGATGAAGATTTGGAAGAGTAAGTTTGCCAATGGTATGAATAAGTTAACAGTCAAGGCTTTATAACTAATTCGTACCACCACAGCCAAGCGCTAATTCTCTTTGCTTGAACTTTGTAACATGGGAACAATACGATTAGACCCCTTGCAGAAGTGACAAACTCTAGTAGAGTCTTGATTAACAAGCAGGAAGTCTATCGTGTTTTTTTATGTCTATTTTGATAGAAATATTCAATAGCGTAGCAGCATTTATACAAGATGCATCAATGGTGGTTATGGTGATGACATTTTTTATCAGCTGGATAGGGTGCTGGTTACCAATAGCAGCAGTCATCGCCATGAGACTGAATTGGCAACCTACCAAAGCTTTACAACCGGAACAAAAATTACCCTTGTTAGTGCCACTTTACTTATTAGCACCCCTGGTTCTCTGGGTAGTGATTTGGCTATCCCATAAATCTTTTTCAGATTATGGCTTGGTGGCGAGTGTTTCCCTGCTCAGTTCCCTAGGGCTAGGTTTCGGTTTGGGAGTATTGAGCCTAGCAATGATGTTTACGTCCCAATTCTGGCTTGGCTGGTGCTATTTAGAAAAATCAAATATTAAGTTTATACCATCGATTTTATTAATAGCCTTATTAGTTGGGGGCATAGAAGAGTTAGTTTTTCGTGGTTTCTTGTTAACTGAATTGGAGCGTGATTACCCACTGTGGGTAGCAGCAACAATTTCCAGCTTAATTTTTGCCCTTCTGCACTTAGTATGGGAACAACGGGAGACCAAACCCCAAATCCCTGGATTATGGCTGATGGGAATGATGCTGGTATTAGCCAGGATTACTGATGGGGGCAGTTTGGGTATAGCTTGGGGATTACATACAGCATTAGTATGGGCGATCGCGACCATAGATACAGCACAACTAATTAGCTATACTGGTAAAGCCTCAGAATGGTGGACTGGTAAAAACAAAAAACCCCTGGCGGGGGCGGCGGGAATTATTTGTGTGTTGGGAACAGGGTTAATTCTGTGTGTATTGTGATAAATAGCACACACGATCGTAATCACTCCTAATTTAAAACTCAGATTTAGATTGACCAATGCATACAAGCTGAGAGTCTGACAAGCAGAATAGATGATGGTGGGTTAGCGATTACTAACCCACCATCAGATTTTTGGGAATTGTACCCCATTCTTTAACTGATAAAATGCAGCTGGCTGATTACCATACTCATCAGATTATGGGTAATCGGGAGACTATCTATCACCATACCCAAACATAACAGCATCATGTAAGAGATGGAATAGAGAAACAACTCTCTAGCCACAGTGCGATCCTCTGGACTTTGTAACAAACGCCAAGATTTGTGAACAAATAATCCTCCCAGACTGAGGGCGATCGCCGCATAAACAAATCCACTGGCGTGCAAAGGATAAAAAAGTAAGATAGTAGCACCAACTGTGACCAGTGTATAGTACCAAATCTGCTTGACTGTTGCCATATCACCCTCAACCACAGGTAACATTGGGATACCAACTTTTGCGTAGTCATCCCGAATCATCAGCGCTAACGCCCAGAAATGGGGGGGTGTCCATAAAAAAACTATGGCAAAAATTAACCATGCTGCCCAGCTTAAAGTCCCTGTGACAGCCGCCCAACCAACTAAGGCGGGAATTGCTCCCGCAGCGCCACCAATGACAATATTTTGAGTGCTGTGGCGTTTTAACCAGTGGGTATAGACCAAAACATAAAAGATAATGCCGGAGAATGCTAGAGAAGCAGCGAGTAAATTGGCGAATACTGCTAGTAGGGTGAAAGACATCACCGCCAGAACGATGGCAAAAATCAGGGCATCACGGGGCTGGACTTTACCAGAAGGGATAGGACGATGACGCGTCCGTTCCATATCATAGTCAATATCCCGGTCATAGACACAGTTAATAGTTTGGGCGCTAGCGGCTGCCAAAGTACCACCAGTAAGAGTTACTAACAGCAACAATGGATCTACTTGTCCCTGAGCAGCAATCCACATACTTCCAGCCGTGGTAATCAGCAGCAAGGGAATAATCCGCGGCTTTGTGAGTTGGTAGTAGCTTTGGATGACTTGGAGAAATGTTTGGTTTTGGCGAGAGACATTAGTCTCAATCATGTTAGCTCTTGTTCCTTATTTTTCAACAACTTTTATGCAGCCCCTGCTCATACTGAGTTGACATTAAAAATAGTTACTGATACTCAGGGAAGACGAGGAAGATGAGGAGGATGGAGAAGATCGGGAAAATTGTGATCAGGTTCCCCGATCTTTCCTGTCTCCCCCATAAACCCTTGTTCAGACTAGCTGGTGAAAGTTGAGACTTTTCTTGGGGGTGCAAGCAGTTTTGGTTTTTATGGTGTTACCACTTCTAATAGCTGGGGGTTGTTGCTAGATGTGATGGCAATTTCATTTCCTGCCGTGGCAAGCTACATAGCAATGGGGAAACGAACCCGAATTAAGTTATGCATTGGTTCCATTTATTGGTGTACTGGTAACATTCGCTGTTGAAGCAACAGGGTAAGCATTGATTTCACGGGACATAGCCGAGTCGCGTAGTGCTAGAACTGTAAAAGCTACTAAAGTACCAAGCAAAGCCGCCCCGACAGTTTGGTGAGAAACTGTCAAAAGCTCGACTTGGAGATGTAATCGGAAAGTGGCAACTCCTAAGAAGATTTGTAACATCAGCAACCCACCGGCCATAGTTGCCAATCGCCGCAAAGCTGGATGGAGTGCTGGCGTGCGCTGGGATATGAATACCACTGCCAAAGTAGCTACAGTAGGCGGTACCAAGCCAAAAATATGGCTATACATCACATTACAAAGCTGAGAATCACCAAAGCATTGGTGTAAGGCCCAGCGAGACCCTACTAAAGCGCCTAGTATACTTTGCAGATAGACAAAAATAACGGCACTCAAACCCAACCAAGGTAACTTACCAACAGTTCCAGTTCCTTGATAGGGAGTGAGCGCGATGCCAACAACCAGTAGGGTAGTGAAAAATAACAGCGCCGTTCCCAAATGGGCGGTGACGATATCAAACCGCAACAGTTGGGTGACGGTAAGTCCTCCCAAAATCCCTTGGAAGACGATTAAAAATAGGGCAAATGTGGATGCCCAGGGCAGCCAAGTGGGTAAGCAACGACGATACCACCAGGACAACCCAGCCAGGGCTATGGCGCTCAAACCAATTAACCCTGCATCCAATCTGTGAAACCACTCCAAGAAAACTTGAAGATTCATTTGTCTAGTTGGCACCAATTCCCCATAGCACAATGGCCAGTCCGGACAAGCCAGCCCAGCATTCATCACACGGGTGGCACTGCCTATGGCCATCAAAATCAAGGTGGCTATGCAAATTTTCCACACCAAGCGACGAATTAATTCCTGGGGCTTTCGCTGCTCGGCGGCCGCTTCATTTTGTTGTTCTAGGACAAATTCATTCATGAACAGTACCTTCCGCCCGCTCTTGGTTGAGCTTCCGTTAAATTTTCCAAGTTTGAGTACCAATCTATCTACACCCTAACTTATGCAGCCGGGTGGAAAAGATTGGCTTGCACTTATACTTTGGATCACTCTAGCTAGTTTTAGCCGAGCTTTAGGTATTTTTTAATTTGTTAACGATTAATAATTATTGATTAATTTTACCAATCTGAAATATTTATGGGATTTCACCTAGCATTTACACTAATCTATCTCTAGCCATAAATGTATAAAAATCTATAAAATAGATATGTGATGCTCAAAACTATGAAATTAGTTGGAAAAATTAATAAAATCTTAAAACCATTAGACTCCAGATTTAATTGCCTGAACTACCTTAGTAAGTGGGTAGCATAGAGATAACGTAGTAAATTCATTTAAGTAAACCGTGAAGATTCCAAGTTCCATCTGGACACTACTAATTGGCATCGTACTAACGCTATCGAGCCTTTGGTACGGTCAAAATCACGGTCTGTTGCCAACAGCTGCCACAGACGAAGCCGTTTTAGTGGATGGTCTGTTTAACACGATGATGATCGTTTCCACAGGTATATTCTTACTTGTGGAAGGTATTTTGATCTACTCGGCAATTAAATACCGTCGCCGGGCCGGTGACCTTGAAGATGGACCACCAATTGAGGGCAATGTGCCTTTAGAAATCCTCTGGACAGCGATACCAGCCATTATCGTCCTGGGTATTTCTGTTTATAGTTTTGAGGTATATAACGACATTGGCGGCTTTGATCCCCATTCTGTTCATGAAGCGCCGATGACTCAGGAGTCTATGACAATGCCGGGGGCAGCGATTGCAGCAACTTTAAGCGATACACCCCCCAGCACAGGGGGGAACCGCAATCAAGAACAGTCTGAGGAGGCAATGCAAGACCCAGCCACAGCAGCAGTCCGTAATGCTGACCAAATTCCCCAAAAGCGGAATGCGCCCGGTGTAGGTAGTGTGGCTCCCACTATTGGGGGAAGTCCCGAAAAGGCTGGTCTACCACCAGAATTACGGGTTAATGTGACTGGTTTACAATATGCTTGGCTTTTCACCTATCCTGATACAGGGGTGACTACAGGTGAGCTACACCTTCCAGTAGGTCGGGAAGTGGAAATCAACATGACAGCCAATGATGTTATCCATGCTTTCTGGGTTCCTGAGTTCCGCCTAAAACAAGATGCTATCCCCGGTAGACAAAGCGAAATTCGGTTCACTCCCAGATTAGCTGGTACTTACGACCTGATTTGTGCCGAACTTTGTGGCCCTTACCACGGAGCAATGAAAACCCAAGTAGTAGTAGAAACCCAACAAGCCTATGAAGCTTGGATGCAAGAACAATTGGTTGCTAGTAGCGAAACCCTAAACCAAGCCGTTGCTGTTAATCCTGCTGATTTGTCGGCAGATGAATTTCTCAGTCCTTACACTAGGGATATGGGTATACAGCCAGAGATGCTACATCATATGCACCAAAAGAGTGTTGAGTAAACAGTGCGGCTAGCTGAGTCAGGATTTAATCCCTCACTAAGCACATAAATTCATGGTCATTCAATCCATAAAAACAAGTCAGGAAAGCGAAGAAAGTCATTTTACTAATGACTAATGACCAATGACTAATGAGTAATGACTAATTAACTTATGACACAAACTCAGTTAGAAAAAACTGCCAATATTCCGCCTCATATAGAAGAACCACAAGAAAGACATTGGCGAGACTTTTTTGGTTTCAGCACCGACCATAAGGTAATTGGGATTCAATACCTAGTTACATCCTTTGTTTTCTACTGCATTGGCGGAGTGATGGCTGACTTGGTGCGGACAGAACTACGTACCCCAGAGGTAGATTTTGTCAGCCCGGAAATTTATAACAGTTTATTTACACTGCACGCCACAATCATGATTTTTCTGTGGATTGTGCCAGCAGGTGCAGGATTTGCTAACTATCTCATTCCCCTGATGATTGGGGCTAGAGATATGGCATTTCCGCGCTTGAATGCTGTAGCTTTTTGGATGATTCCCCCTGCGGGTGTGTTGCTGATCGCTAGTTTAGCCCTGGGGGATGCGCCTGATGCTGGATGGACTTCCTACCCTCCTTTGAGCTTGGTAACAGGTCAAGTGGGTGAGGCTATCTGGATTATGAGTGTGCTGCTATTGGGTACATCCTCGATTTTGGGAGCCATTAACTTTATTGTTACCATCCTGAAGATGCGTGTTCCCAGTATGGGCGTTCATCAAATGCCTTTGTTTTGTTGGTCAATGTTGGCCACTTCTGCTTTAGTGTTGCTATCTACACCAGTACTAGCCGGGGCGCTGATTCTTCTGGGCTTTGACTTGTTAGCAGGAACAACATTTTTTAACCCCACTGGCGGGGGGGATCCGGTGGTTTACCAGCATATGTTCTGGTTTTATTCTCACCCGGCGGTTTATATCATGATTTTGCCTTTCTTTGGTGCAATTTCGGAAATTTTGCCGGTTCATGCCCGCAAGCCAATTTTTGGCTATAAGGCGATCGCCTATTCTTCTCTGGCTATCAGTTTCTTAGGGCTAATCGTCTGGGCGCATCATATGTTTACCAGTGGTGTCCCCGGTTGGTTACGAATGTTTTTTATGATCACCACCATGATCATTGCTGTACCCACTGGGATTAAGATCTTTGGTTGGTTAGCAACTATTTGGGGTGGCAAAATTAGCCTCAATAGTCCCATGATTTTTGCCATGGGCTTTTTAGGAACCTTCGTAATTGGCGGGGTTAGTGGTGTAATGTTAGCCGCAGTCCCCTTTGATATTCACGTTCATGATACTTATTTTGTAGTGGCACATTTGCACTACGTTCTGTTTGGTGGTAGTGTCTTAGGAATTTTTGCCGCTATTTATCACTGGTTCCCAAAAATGACGGGACGGATGATGAACGAATTTTGGGGTAAAGTTCATGCTGTTTTAACCATTGTCGGTCTGAATATGACCTTCTTACCCATGCACAAACTGGGTCTGATGGGGATGAACCGCCGTATTGCCCAATATGACCCAAAATTCACCTCCTTGAATGAAATCTGCACCTACGGGTCTTATATTCTGGCGATTTCAACATTACCCTTTATCATCAATGCCGTTTGGAGTTGGTGGTATGGACAAAAAGCTGGTGATAATCCTTGGCGGGGTCTCACCTTAGAATGGATGACTACCTCACCACCAGCCATTGAGAATTTTGAGAAATTCCCGGTCTTAGCTACAGGCCCCTATGATTATGGGGTAGGTAAGAAAGAAGTGGATATTCAGCAGGTGTTGAGCCTCGACCCTGATGAACCATATCCCACCATTGAGTCTGGCGTTTAACAGTAGGGAGTAGGGGTGTAATTCCCTATTCCCCATTCCCCGTTAATTTACATTTTTAAAGATTCATGCAAAGTCAAACAATTGACCCAGGGAAAACTCAACTGAATCATCATCCTGCAACAGCCCATACTGATCATGAAGAACATCCAGACCTGCGCCTATTTGGGCTAGTGATGTTTCTGGTTGCGGAAGGAATGATTTTTATGGGGATGTTCGGAGCTTATTTAGCTTTCCGTGCTACCTTACCAACATGGCCTCCAGAAGGAACGCCAGAATTAGAACTATTGCTACCCGGAGTCAATACCATCAATCTAATTGCTAGCAGTTTTGTGATGCACAATGCTGATACCTCCATCAAAAAGAATGATGTCAAGGGGATGCGTATTTGGTTGACAATTACGGCTGTGATGGGTGCTGTTTTCTTGATGGGTCAGGTTTATGAATATGCCCATCTGGAATTTGGTTTAACAACCAATTTGTTTGCCAGTGCATTTTATGTTTTAACTGGCTTCCATGGTCTGCACGTTACTATTGGCGTTTTGGCTATTGTTGCGGTATTGTGGCGATCGCGCGTTCCTGGTCACTATAGTAACGAAAAGCATTTCGGTATCGAAGCCGCAGAAATCTATTGGCACTTTGTAGACGTAATTTGGATTATTCTGTTCGGATTAATCTATTTACTTTAAGGACTAATTATCACTGCAGCAAAGTTACTAAATCAGCCCCTAGATAGGGGTTTTTTTGATCAAGTTTGGCTTTCATAGTTACTAAAAATATAGTCAAATATTTTTAGCTTGGTAAGGTCTAAACCTTACTGGGCTAACTACAAGCCTCTCTACTGAGTTTCCATCAAAGATAGAGTCCCCAGCTACCTTTCTTAATATATTTAGGGAACCATT
>NZ_JAQMTM010000177.1:0-15470 GCF_028331085.1 Anabaena sp. CS-542/02 | reverse complement strand
CTTAGTAAGAAAAATAGCCCCTTAAAAGACCATTGTCCGTATAAAATCTTCCTTGTCCACTTTCCTTCCTTGTCTTCGGTGGTCTTGCCTTCACAGATCATATTAAAAACCTACCCTTGTAAGGAAGGGGGTGGGGTCAAACAATAGTTGATGCACTAATCATGACTTGACAAACATCCTCTTAGATACCCGATTTATTGAAGAAGTCGGGTATCTGGGTTGTGATTTAATGAGTTATTTATCTGTGGAAATAATATATAAATCTATATTTCTATTTCTAGTTAAATCTATCATTTGTTGAGTAAAAGAGTTTTGAAACCATCTTTGCCAACGCGGCTGTTTAGTTTCACCAATAATAATTTGTGTAATATGATAATTTGTTGCTACTTGAGAAATTTCTTGAGCAACATTTTGGCTTTTAATATGTAAAAACTCCCCGCCCAAATCTCGGCATAAATGCTCACAGGTATCTATATGTAAAGTTTCTTCTTTAGTCAAGAATCGTTCAGGATTGGCCACAAACACAGCATACAGTCGAGCATTCATATAGTGGGCAATGCGTGCGCCTCGCCGTAATAATTGCACGGAACCAGGATAAGTAGATACACATACTAACACCCGTTCTTGAATGTTGTAATTAGGCTGTAAAAAGTTGGCAGTATTTGCTTGTTCTTCTACCGTATCTGCTACTTCTCTTAATGCTAGTTCCCTTAAAGCAATCAGATTACGACGGCGAAAAAAGTTTTTCAGAGATGGCTCAATTTGCTCAGTGGCGTAAATTTTACCTTCTTGTAAGCGCTCTTCTAAAGTTTGTGGTGTAATATCAATGACCACAATAGCATCAGCTTCATCTAATACATAATCAGGAATGCGCTCTCGCACCACAACACCTGTAATTCTGGCGACTAAATCATTCAAACTTTCCAAATGTTGAATATTAACAGTAGAATAAACATCTATTCCCGCTGCTAAAATGACTTCTACATCCTGATAGCGTTTTTTCCTTGGGGAACCAGGGGCGTTAGTATGAGCGAGTTCATCCACTAAAACGAGTTGAGGGGAACGTTGCACAATTGCATCTGTATCTATTTCCTGTAGAGTAACGTTCTGGTGGATAAAAGCTTTTTGGGGAATTACCTCTATTCCCGCGGCTTTCATGGCGGTTTCTTTGCGTCCATGAGTTTCTAAGATCCCGATCACTACATCAATACCATCTTGTTTGAGTTGATGTGCTTCCTCAAGCATTTTGTAAGTTTTGCCGACACCGGGAGCCATACCAATAAAAATTTTATGTTTCCCACGTCGGAGGGGGAGAAGATGAATATGATCAGAGGAATCAAACATAAATACAAACATAAGTAAGATATAGGACTCGTATTTGATTTGTGAACAATTTCTGTTCCCTGTTCCCTGTTCCCTTTCCTCACTGATAATTTCTCAACTCAAATAGGATAACTATAGTTAAAATTTCTCTGGTTGAAAAATGACAGCAAACAAATACATACTGACGCCAAAAGTGGCTAGTCCTAAAAGGGTAATGGCGTAGGATGCAGGGCGCGATATTGCTTCAGGGGTGGCGGCGTAAAGGATTTGTGCTAGGAATAAATTCAGAATGAGTGAGAGGAAGAGGGTAAAAGATAGTTTTTTCATAATTAAAACCCAAAGGCTGTGGGATTATGCTAGTCCTATGGTTGTGATCAAAAGGTCTATGATTTTGATGGCAATGAAGGGTGTGATAACGCCGCCCAGTCCGTAGATGAATATGTTCCGTTGTAGAAGTTGGTCGGCGGTGAGTGGTCGGAATTTAACGCCAGTTAGTGCTAGGGGAATGAGGGCGGGAATGATTAAGGCATTATAAATTAAGGCTGAGAGAATGGCAGATTGGGTACTGGTTAAAGCCATAATATTGAGAGGGCCAACACCAATACCAGCGAAGATAGCCGGGAGGATGGCGAAGTATTTGGCGATATCGTTGGCAATGGAAAAGGTGGTGAGTGCACCACGGGTAATCAGCAATTGTTTACCAATAGTGACAATATCAATTAACTTGGTGGGGTCAGAATCTAGGTCTACCATGTTAGCGGCTTCTTTGGCAGCTTGAGTACCCGTATTCATTGCTACACCTACATTGGCTTGAGCTAAGGCAGGGGCATCGTTGGTGCCATCTCCGGTCATGGCTACCAGTTTTCCTTGGGCTTGTTCACTCTGAATGACTTTAATTTTGTCTTCCGGTGTGGCTTCGGCGATGAAGTCATCAACTCCGGCTTCTTGGGCAATTACAGATGCGGTCATGTGGTTATCACCTGTGAGCATGATGGTTTTAATGCCCATGCGTCGCATCTGGTCAAATCGTTCCCGAATCCCCGGCTTAATTATATCTTTGAGATAAATTACACCATATATCTCATTGTTTTTACATAGGGCTAGGGGAGTGCCACCTAGTTGGGAGACTCTTTGAAACGCGGTGTCAAGCTCAGATGTTAAATCTCCATTGCGAGACCTGACAAATCCTTTAATGGCATTGACTGCGCCTTTGCGAATTTCTACGCCGTTAGATAAGTTAGTGCCACTCATGCGAGTTCTGGCCGAAAATTCGATACTTTCGGCTTGTTGAGGGTCAAAATCTAATTTTGCGCCTAATTTCTCTGCGAGTGTGACAATTGACTTACCTTCTGGTGTTTGATCAAAGATACTGGATGCTAGGGCAACTTGGGCTACCTCTACCATAGAATGACCGTTGACGGGAATAAATTCTTCTGCTAGGCGGTTTCCCAAAGTAATCGTACCGGTTTTGTCTAAGATCAGGGTGTTAATATCCCCGCAAGCTTCAACTGCACGCCCGGAAGTGGCAATCACATTAAATTGAGCTACTCTATCCATTCCCGCAATGCCGATCGCACTTAATAATCCGCCGATGGTAGTAGGAATTAGGGCTACTAATAAGGCTATGAGTACGGCAATACTCAGGGGTGAGTTGAGGTAAAATGACACTGTAGGTATTGTGGCAATTACCACTAAAAATACTTGGGTGAGCACTGCCAGCAAAACTGTCAAAGCAATTTCGTTAGGTGTTTTGCTGCGGGAAGCGCCTTCTACTAAACTAATCATGCGGTCAATAAAGCCTTGTCCAGGGTCGGTGGTGACTCGAATGATCAGCTCGTCGGAGACGATACGGGTTCCTCCGGTTACAGAACTGGCAATGTCTGAACCCGGTTCTTTTAATACCGGTGCTGATTCTCCTGTAATAGCTGATTCATCAACGGAGGCTACACCGCTAATTACTTCACCATCGGCGGGTATGACATCACCAGCGGTGACTTTGATTGTATCCCCTCGCCGTAAGGCTGTAGAATTCACCTCTTGAATAGAACCATCGGGGAGAATTTTTTGGGCTTTGGCTTCCGATTTTGCAGAGCGCAAAGCATCTGCTTGAGCTTTACCTCGTCCTTCGGCTATGGCTTCGGCAAAGTTAGCAAAGACAACGGTGGAGAATAAAATTAAGGTGATCAGTCCGTTGAATAGTCGGGGATTTTGTCCTGGGGTTGGGCCAAATATGTTTGGTGCAATTGTCATTGCTGCTGTGATGAGAGTACCTAACCAGACTAGGAACATGACTGGATTTTTGATCATGTTACGTGGGTGCAGTTTGACAAATGCTTGCCGAAATGCTTGGGGGTAGAGTTGAGATGGCGGGATTTGGGGTTTATGTTTGCGTTTTTTTCGCCGTCTTGTAGTTGTTGCCATTTTGAGGTGAAAGGGTGGAATTTTTGGTTAGTTTCCTGCTACTAGTTGAAATGCTTCTGCTACCGGACCTAGGACTAGGGCGGGAAGGAAGGTGAGAGCGCCCAAGATTAAAATTACCCCCGCTGTAACTGCTGTGAATAGTTTGGTGTCGGTTCTCAGGGTTCCGGTGGTGGTAGGTACTGGTTTTTTACCAGACATACTATCTGCTAAAAGTAACAGTGCCATGATAGGGATATAACGCCCGGCTAAGATACTGATACTTGTACTCAGGTTCCACCATAGGGTATGATCATTTAATCCTTCTAAACCAGAACCGTTGTTGGCTGCGGCAGAAGCATATTCGTAAATTACCTGGGAAACTCCGTGAAATCCAGGGTTACTAATACCGGAGAGGGTATTAGGAAAGGCAAAGACAATCGCCCAAGGAATGAGAATGGCGAAGGGGTGAACTAATAAGATGATGCTGGCTAAAACGATTTCTTTTTTTTCAATTTTTCTGCCTAAAAATTCTGGTGTTCTCCCTACCATTAAGCCTGTGAGAAATACTGTTAAAATTAAGTAGATGAATAGGTAAGCTGTACCGGTTCCCTGTCCTCCCCAAATTATTTGTAAGAACATATTAAAGAGGGTGACAAAACCCCCAGGAGGCATTAAGGAGTCGTGCATTCCGTTGACAGCACCGCACATTGTGGCTGTGGTCATGACCGCCCAGAGTGCGGTTTGCGCCCAACCAAATCGTACTTCTTTTCCTTCTAAGTTGGGTTGCTCTCCTCCTAAGAGGGAATTAACTAAGGGATTTCCTCCAAATTCCCCTACTGCTGTAATTCCTACTAAGAAAACGAAAATTATTAATACCATCCAAAATACTAACCATGCTTGCTTACGGTTATTCATAAATATACCGTAGGTATAAATTAGTGAGGTGGGTATGGCCATCATCGCCCACTGCTCTAATAAGTTGGAGAAGCCATTAGGATTTTCAAAGGGATGTGCTGAGTTGACACCAAAGAAGCCACCACCGTTTTCTCCGAGTTCTTTAATAATTTCGTAGTGGGCCACTGGACCACGGGCTATTACTTGGGTTACACCTTCTAAGGTGGTGACTGTTGCTGGTCCTGCTAAGGTTTCTGGTACACCAGCCAATAGCAATAATAAGCCGCCAATTATTGATATGGGCAATAATATCTGGGTAATTGACCTGATAAGGTCACTGTAAAAGTTGCCTAACTGTCTGCCAGTTAAACCACGAATAAAGGCTATACTAACTGTTATACCCGTACCGGCTGAGGTAAACATTAAAAAACCTAAAGCGAAGGTTTGACTGGCATAACTCCAGGTGGTTTCACCAGTATAATGCTGTTGGTTGGTGTTGGTAACAAAGGAAATAGTAGTATGTAATGCTAAATCCCAATTAGGCGCGCTTAATCCTGTGGTATTTAGGGGTAACCATCCTTGGAACATGAGGATTAAATAAACTAAAATCCCCATGACTAAATTGCTATAGAGCAACGCTTGGGTATATTGCCATCCTGTCATATTTTCCTGGTGGCGCACCCCACTTAAGATATAAATTATTCTTTCTAAGGGATTAATTATGGGTTTGAGTAGTGTTTGTTCTCCCATGAAAACTTGTGCTATATACTTTCCTAATAATGGAGTTGTGCCGATGACTATGACTAGGGTAAAGGCGATTTGTATCCATCCTTGTAACATGATTAAATAGGCTCCCAGTACATAATTTTCTCGGAAATATTGAAGTTTTCAGAAAAATTTACATATTCAGATACCATTGTCCTATGATGTGCTTAAATCTCAACATAACATAATATCTTCCATCCGGTGAACATAACTGATTTTCCCAAAGAAGCAGAAAAAATAATTAATAACAAACTCTAATGACCATGACCGAAATTACAGCTAACTATGATGAAACCTGGAAAGAAGTAATAGGAGATTATTTTGATTCCTTTGTCGCCTTCTTTTACCCAGAAATAAATCAAGAAATAGATTGGACTAAAACCCCCATTTCTCTTGATAAAGAATTAGAGCAGATTACCGCAACTGCGGAGAGTAAAACCCGCCATGCTGATAAATTATTTCAGGTGTGGTTGTTAGATAATCAAGAAGTTTGGGTATTAATTCATGTAGAAGTACAAAGTCAATATGAGAGGATGTTTGGAAAGTATTAAACAGGTAATTTTTATCTTAGGGAACAGGGAACAGGGAACAGGGAACAGGGAATAAAGTACCGAAGAACCAAATTAACTAATTATCAGGAGAAACTAAAAATGCCATTGTTAACGAACATTGAACAACGGACTATAGAAAAAACCAGAAAGCAAACTCTGAAACAAAATATTATCAAACTGCTACAAGTGCGGTTTTGTGACATTCCAGAGAATCTGGTTACTAGCATTAATCAAATCGATGATACATCTTTTTTAGAAGAAATATTTGTATCAGCAATTAATGTTAGTTCTTTAGAAGAATTTGCACAGTTGGTTAAGTCTCATTTACCAGGAGCAGATTAATATAGGACTTACGCAACTGGTACAGGCGATCTGCTTTTTGCAGCGCTTCGCGATCGCATCCCGTCAAGATAATTAAATACATGAGCTTCGAGTCACACAGATCCCCGACTTCTGGACAAGTTATCTGAGATTCTCCCAATTATGTAAGAAGTCGGGGATCTTAGTCGTTCCCTTCGACTTCGCTCAGGGAACTTAGGGAACACTTCAGCGATAATCTTGGCGTTGAACGTCACCCAGACGGGCCGCATCACGAATACCGTAGTCAGGACGGGTAAAGCGGTTTAACTGCGCCTCGAAAAAGTCTCGATTAGCTTGTAAATGCTCAGGTTCAGGGTCATCTAAAGGATAATGAAGGGCCGTGCGTAAGGCTTGAATCACCGCAGAGGTAACATTGTACATTGACCGTTGAAAACTAACTCCCAACTGAATTAACATATCATCCTCACCTCGAGAATGTTGTTTGTATTCTTCCATTAAATATGGTGGTAAGAAATGCAACATATCTTGCATTAACAGTGTTGGGGGAATACCTGCTGTACCAACGGGGAACACATCAGCATAAAGAATACCATAGTGAAAATCTGCTTGGTTATCTGGTATTTGGCGCGCCTGAGCATTATAAGATTTTGTCCCCCTAAAAGGTGCGGTACGATAAAAAACCGCTTCTACATAAGGTAAGGCTGCTTCATAAAGCCAGACAAAGCCCTGTGATTTGGGGATAATTTCGTAACATTCACCCCGGATATAAACATGATGGTAAATGGGACGATTGGCGACTGCAAAAATGCCATTGACCAGAAAATTCATGGCCTCCGGGACTGTGGTAATTTTGCCTTCGTCATATAAATCTGACATTTCAAAAAACACAGGGGCCATGACTTCCCAGAACAGCCCCAAATTGGCATAGTAAGACATTTGGCGACATTGTTCTATAAACATATCTGGGAAGAGTTTATAAAGCCCTAACATGAATGGGTTACCTTGAAAATAGGCTTTGATGGCTCTATCGGCGTTGGCTTTATATTCTGGTGTGTCTAAGTAAGGGTCAAATTTACCACCCATTCCTCTATGCCAAAACATAGCCCGCATACAGGCTTCGGCAAACTCCATATTAATGCGGTCATGGAATAGGTGATGTAATAATTTGGGCATTTTTATAGTTTCACCCTTCTCGATAAATGCCAAAAGTTCAGGGTGTGCGGTGGCCGGTCCGCGCCAGACTCTCAATTCTGCATCGTCGCCGGCATAATGATTATGGAGTTCTAAGTATTCTTGAGGTAAGAAGTATTTAAAAAAGGGTAGGGGATTTAAAAATACTCGTTCGGCAATATACAGCAAGTTACGCCAGTAAAAATCCATCGGTACTGCATAGGCTTTATAAATGCCGATGATTTGTTTTAAATTTTCTGGTGTATCGGGTAACATAGAACCACCAGCTTCAAGGCGATGAATCACATCAGCAAATTCATGTCGGGAAGGAGGTAGTTTATTTGTGGGTTTCTCTGGAGTTTGTACCATGATTATGGCCTCGCAATGATGATGGTCAAGGGTTGGTCAAAGATCAGAAGTGCTAATTGTGGGGAATTTGAGCAACTATGGTTTTTTCTATGGGGGTAATTGCGGCTACCATGGCTGTGGTGGTAGTTTCGCTCCAACGGACTAACCAGGTGGGTTGTACACCCAAGAAGATAATTAGAGCTGCTAATACTAAGGCGGGAACTTTTTCTGACCACAAAACTTTGGGATAGTAAGCCAAATTATTATCCAGCTTGCCAAAACAGGTACGGTTGAGGAGTATGACGAAATACACCGCTGTTAAGCCGCTAGATACTATACATAGTAGTGTGGGTATGGGAAAGACTGAGAAACTACCTTGAAATACAATAAATTCGGCTATAAATCCTGTTAAACCGGGAATACCCGCACTGGCCATACCACTGAGAACTAGTAGGGCGCTAATAAAGGGTAAACCGCGGATAGGACTCATTAAACCGTTGAGTTTTTCTAATTCCCTTGTACCAACTTTGACTTCTACTACCCCGACTAGGTGAAAAAGAATTGCCAGAATTAAACCATGGCTGAACATTTGAGCCACTGCACCCACTAGGGCTAAGGCTGTGCTAGAGGCGCTGGCTAACAAGATATAACCCATGTGACCGATGGAGCTATATGCTACCATGCGTTTGATATCTTTTTGGGCGATCGCAATTACAGCGGCATAAATTGCACTAATAGCCCCCCAAAAAGCCAAGGTTGGTGCTACCACACTCCAAGCTTGGGGAAACATTCCCATCCCAAAGCGTAACAGTCCATAGGTTCCCAACTTAGCTAAAACGCCGCCTAATAAAATAGCAATGGGTGCGGAAGCTTCTACATAAGCATCAGGTAACCAAGTATGGAAGGGAACTAGAGGAATTTTAATTCCGAAGCCTAAGATAATTCCTCCTAAGAGGAGGAGTTGCGCAGCTGGGGCGATGTTTTGAATAGATAAACTATCCCAAGCAAAGCTAGTACCTCCACTGAGGAATACCATTCCTAGGAAGCTGGCTAAAATCAAAGCACCGGAAACAGCAGTGTAAATTAAGAATTTGATACCAGCATAAGTGCGTTTTTCCCCTCCCCAAATGGAAATTAAGAGGTAAAAGGGGATTAATTCTAGTTCGTAGAATAGGAAGAATAACAGCAGGTTTTCTGCTAAGAATGCACCAGCAACACCCCCACTCACGAATAAAATCAGGGGGTAAAATAGTCGGGGGCGTTGAGTTTCTTTGTTACTGCTGTAAATGGCTATCCAGGTAAGTAAACTATTGAGTATCAACATTAAAATTGATAAGCCATCAACTCCCAGTTGATAACTCAAACCCAAGGTTTCATTCCAGGGGAGATATTCTTGAAATTGCATTCCAGAGTTGCTGGGGTCGAATTTCACTAAAATCAACAAGTTCCAGCCTAAGACTATGGCGGCTACGGTTAAAGATACTAGGCGAATGCGACTAGGGGAAACCAGTTTATGAGGTAAAAAACCAATAATTACGGCGCTGATAATTGGTATCCAAATCAGAAAACTCAACATATGATATGGTCCCGATGTTTTCCTTGGTGTTGATTTACGGTTGAGGCGTTAAAACATCAAACTTAAAAACTGTACTTTCCAGAAAGGCCAGGTTATCCATACACAGAAAATGCTGACTCCTAACAGTACAGTGAAGTTATAAAACTGGGTCTGTCCAGTGGTGCTGTATTTCAATCCTTCGCCGCCTAACAGGGAAAATAACCCGACGAAATTGACGATACCATCAACTATGAAGCGGTCAATCATATCAGCGAATTTAGAAAGTTGGTCAACGCTGAAAATGATGGTCATACGATAGATTTTGGGTGTGTAAAAGTCGTATGCTAATAAGTCTTGTAAAGGTTGCCAAGGTAGGCGAATTGGTTTGGGAATGTTGCCTAAATAAATGACGGCGCTAATGCTACAACCAAAAATACTTGACCAAATCAGTAATAGTACTAAATCTTTATTTAGGGTTGCCCAACTAGGTAATATTGATAAGCTTTGTAAAACTAAAGGCAAATGCAGGACTACGCCAAATAAGATCACCATGGGCATGATCATCGGCCAATGAACTTCGGGCGATCGCTCACTCATTGGTTTAGCTTGACCACCAAAAATTAAGCCAAATTCTCTCGTTAAACTGATGGCTGTTAAGGTGTTGACTATGAGAATAATTCCCACTAACCAGGGGTAATTTTCCCACAGTCCATCAGCTAATTTCACTAAAGCCCAAAAGCCACCTAGGGGGGGAAAAGCAATTAATCCCAAAGTACCGACGATAAAAGCTAACCCGGAAATAGGGCGACGTGTCCACAGGCCACCTAGTTGAGTAACATCTTGGGTGATACTATTCCAGACAATACCCCCGGTGCTCATGACCAATAATGCAGATGCTAAAGCATGGGCAAGTACCAGTAATAATGCTGTTTCATCTTGTTGCGTGCCTACAGCAATAAACACTAAGCCCATGTAAGCACTAACAGAATAAGATAAGCAGCGTTTAACGTCAACTTGAGCGATCGCAATTAAGGATGCACCTACAGCAGTAACTACACCGATGGCGACAATAAACCATGAAACCACAGGGGATAAACTTAATACAGGTTGGAGTTTAATTAATACCCATGCACCGCTAGCAACTACTACGGAGTTACGTAAAATTGTACTGGGAATAGGTCCTTCCATGGCTTCATCTAACCATAAATGCAGGGGAAATTGAGCGCATTTACCCATGGGTCCAGCAACTAATGCTAAACCTACTAATGTGATGACCGTGGGATTTACTTCAGCATTACTCGCCCATGCTGCTAACTCTGTATAGTCCCATGTCCCTGATAAAGTCCATAAACCCAAGACTCCCATGAGTAAGAATAAGTCTCCTATCCGCTTGGTGAGGAAAGCATCTCTAGCACCGGTGACTACCAAGGGTTGACTAAACCATAACCCTACTAAGAGATAGGTTCCTAGTGTGAGAATTTCCAAAATTACATAGCTGAAAAACAGATCATTGCACAAAGTTAGGGCAGATAATCCCGCTTCAAACAATCCCAATAAAGAATAGAAGCGCCCCCAACCCCAATCCATTTCCATGTAACCAACTGCAAAAATTTGTGCTAAGAAATTTAATCCAGTGATTACGACCATTGCACCTACACTAACTGCAGAAATTTCTAAGGAAATGGTGAGGTTTAAACCTGCAGTGGATAGCCAAGGAATAAATATTTCTTGGGGGGGTTGATTCCAGATGAATATAAAAGCAAAGACACTATGAAGTAATGACAAAAATGTCATGAATAAATTGACATAACCTGCTGGTCTTGAGCCGGTTTTCTTAATGACTCCCGGTGACCAAGGAATGGCTAAAAGTCCACCGATAAAGGCATAACAAGGGACTAGCCAAACAGTCCCTATGAGAAACTGAATCATGAAATTCACCTCTTTATTGATGGTATAAATTAGCTAGGCAACAGAGATAATTTCCTCTGGCTTCCAGTTAGCTACTTATTTGGCGAATGATAAATTTATTTTTCTTTAATTTTTCTAGCTTACCTTTTTTCTGGCCAAAAAGGAATTACATAATTAGACTAATCTATAATGTTTACTCTAATTAATTCTTATACAATCAATTGTTTATGACTAAACCATAGATTATTATCTATGATTTACGGGTTATAACTAATTCCGCCGCCAATTCTATAGCTGCTTTCATACTTGTAGCATCAGCAATTCCCCGTCCTGCAATGTCAAATGCTGTACCATGATCTGGAGAAGTGCGGACAAAAGGTAACCCAATGGAAGTGTTAACGGCGCGGTCAAAAGCCATCAACTTAACTGGAATTAAGCCCTGGTCGTGGTAAAGCGCCAAATAAGCATCGGCGGGATTATGCACCGAAGTATGACCATACCAAGCAAGACCCGGCTTAACCCACATGGTATCAGGTGGTATGGGCCCTTCTAACTGCCAATGGGGGCGATTTTGTCGTTCTTGTTCTAACCAGGGAATTAACCAGTCTTGTTCTTCAGTTCCCAGTTGTCCTTCTTCCCCACTGTGGGGGTTTAAACCGGCGATCGCTATTCTGCCAGTTTTTAAGCCAAAATCCTGTTCTAAACACTCTACCAGTAAATCTAATTTTTCTGTCAATAATTTTGGTGTGAGTGTAGGGGCTACTTGACTTAAGGGAATGTGTGTGGTAGATAGTAAAGTGCGGAGTGTCCAAGCAGTGTGAGGAGAGCGGGCGACAAATAACATCCCGAAGCGGTCAACCCCAGCTTTTGCGGCTAGAAGTTCGGTTTGTCCGGGATAATTGTAACCTGCTAACTTCCAAGCAGATTTAGCCACCGGTCCGGTGACAATAGCATCAAAATTACCCGACAATGTGCTGGCAATCGCATCTTCCATATAGGCAAAACTAGCCGCACCACTAGCAGCATTACCCTGACCAACAATAATATTGTCTGTAATTTCCCTATCTAATGGCACATCCAGCACTTGTAACTGGTCTGGATGAGCTAAATCAATTGTATTGAGTCGTTCATAGACCCCTAACAATAAATCTCTATTACCCACAACTGTCAGGTCATATTTTTGACAAATAGCTCTATCAGCCAAAGCCTTTAAAATTACCTCTGGTCCGATTCCAGCGGGGTCTCCCAGTGTTAACGCCAAACGCGGGGGATTTATATTAGATAATTTCACTGTTTTGATTTGATTCATTTAATACAGAGATATATTGAATAAAACTGCCATCTAGGAACTTGTCAAAGGGAAAATTAGGGATTGAGCATCAAACTGGTTTAGAATTATTTACACAGGTCTCATGAAAAAGAAGCCTTGATAGCGCTTCTAGTAGAGCTAGTTTAACCGAATATGCCTCATGGCTATGCCTTGGTGGTGTTAACTGGTGGACTAGCATAGTGGCGATACTTCTGAGTAAAAGCCAAAAAAATGTGAACAATTGTGAGCATTTTGTCATGGAACTGGTGAAAATTAGATTGGAGTCATGACTCAATCTAGTGAAAGTAGCCCAGTTAAGAGGAAATCTTAAGGTTTTCCTTTAGCAAAACTGAACATCAACCATTCGTAAAGGAGAATCACAATCATGAGCGGCGAACTTCTGAATGCAGCGCTGTTGTCTTTCGGTTTAATCTTCGTGGGTTGGGCCTTAGGTGCTTTATTACTGAAAATTCAGGGCGCAGAGGAATAATCCTCCCAGGATGGGGGCTGGGAACCGAGACCGAGACAGAGAATTAACTTCTCTTGTTTCCCGCTTCCCAGACCTGCCAAGATTCAAAAGATTAATGAAAATAATGTAAACTTTTGTTTACACAGCTAATTCTGTTAAGATTCATTTCATAAAAGTTAAAAATTTATTACTAACCTCATGACTTTATTAATTGTCGGTGCCACTGGCACATTAGGAAGACAAGTGGCTCGTCGTGCGATCGATGAGGGGCATAAAGTACGCTGTCTGGTGCGGAGTCCCAAAAGAGCTGCATTTCTCAAAGAATGGGGTGCTGAATTAGTCAAAGGGGATTTGTGTAAGCCCCAAAGCCTTACAGGAGCCATGGAGGGTGTAACGGCGGTCATTGATGCTGCAACATCCCGTGCTACAGATTCACTGACTATTAAACAAGTGGATTGGGATGGTAAGGTCGCATTAATTCAAGCCGCAAAAACTGCGGGTGTAGAACGTTTTATATTCTTTTCTATTCTTGATGCAGACCAGTATCCAGAAGTACCACTGATGGAAATTAAGCGGTGTACAGAACTATTTTTAGCTGAGTCTGGTATAAACTACACAATTTTGCGGCTAGCTGGCTTTATGCAAGGCCTAATCGGTCAATATGGTATCCCCATTTTGGAAAATCAACCAGTTTGGGTAACTGGTAATTCTTCCCCAGTGGCTTATATGGATACTCAAGACATCGCTAAATTTGCTATTCGCAGTTTGAATGTGCCAGAAACGCACAAACAAGCTTTCCCTGTGGTGGGTACTCGCCCTTGGAGTGCTGAGGAAATTATTAACCTGTGTGAGCGTTTATCTGGGAAAGAAGCCAGAATCACCAAAATGCCAATTAACCTGCTGCGTACAGTGCGCCGAGTTATCCGCTTCTTTCAGTGGGGGTGGAACGTTGCAGACAGGCTGGAATTTACAGAAGTCTTAGCCAGTGGTAAACCGTTAAATGCTCCCATGGATGATGTTTACCAACTCTTGGGATTGGACAAAGAACAAACCACAACTCTGGAAAGCTACCTGCAAGATTATTTCGGTCGCATTATGAAGAAGCTCAAAGAGCTAGACTACGAGAAAAATAAATCGAAACAGAAAAAAGAGAAATCTAAAAAAACTCCGTTTAAGCAGTCTTCCAAAGTTAATAGTCAATAAAATGATTAGTTCCTGGTCATTGGTGATTCATGGGGATATTTTGAGAGACTAATGACTACACTGTCCAAAATATGTCAGGATGACAGAAGTAAAAAGCATCGCCAAAACTTGGATATTTGAGTGTGCCGAAAGCAGGCATTATTTACAATAACGTTAAACCGATAGCGAGTCGCATCGCTATGGAACTGCAAGACAAACTTACCACCGCTGGTTGGGATGTAATTAGCACCACAAGTATGGGTGGTATATTGGGCTACTCTAGTCCAGAGAGTCCTGTGTGCCACACCCCCATTGACGGACTAACTCCCCCCGGTTTCGACTCGGAAATGAGGTTCGCTGTGGTACTAGGGGGAGATGGCACTGTTTTAGCAGCTTCCCGTCAGGTTGCCCCTACTGGTATTCCCCTGTTAACGGTGAATACTGGTCATATGGGATTTTTGACGGAAACTTATGTTAATCAACTCCCTCAAGCTATAGAGCAAGCGATGGCGGGTGATTTTGACATCGAAGAACAAGCCATGCTCACTGTGAGGGTGTTTCGCGGTGAGTCCGTGCTGTGGGAAGCCCTCTGCTTAAATGAAATGGTTTTGCATCGAGAACCCTTAACCTCTATGTGCCATTTTGAAATTGCTGTGGGGCGACACGCACCAGTGGATATTGCGGCGGATGGTATCATAGTTTCTACCCCCACGGGTTCCACTGCTTATTCATTAAGCGCCGGGGGTCCAGTCATCACTCCTGGTGTACCTGTCTTGCAGTTAGTACCCATTTGCCCTCACTCCCTGGCTTCTAGGGCATTGGTATTTCCAGATACGGAAACAGTCAATATTTATCCCGTGAATATTCCCCGGCTGGTGATGGTAGTTGATGGTAATGGGGGATGTTATATCTTCCCAGAAGATCGGGTATGTTTAGAGCGATCGCGCTATAGTGTCCGATTCATTCGTCTCCAACCGCCGGAATTTTTCCGCATCTTGCGAGAAAAGCTCGGTTGGGGTCTACCACATATCGCCAAACCGACATCGGTAGAGCTCCCTTAGTAACCATGAATTACTAGGAATCATCTGCCACGAGTAATCAGGGATAAAAATTGCATCTATCTTAATTACCCGCTCATAGTTACTAAAAATATAGTCAAATATTTTTAGCTTGGTAAGGTCTAAACCTTACTGGGCTAACTACAAGCCTCTCTACTGAGTTTCCATCAAAGATAGAGTCCCCAGCTACCTTTCTTAATATATTTAGGGAACCATT
>NZ_JAQMTM010000176.1:0-43683 GCF_028331085.1 Anabaena sp. CS-542/02 | reverse complement strand
TCCGTAGATTAAGGAGCCAGCTACTGGTTCGCGGATCCCATCGATGTCTACTGGAGGAGCAGCGATGAAGGCGATGATGAAGCAGGTGGTAGCAGCTAGGAGGGTGGGGATCATGAGTACACCAAACCAACCGATGTAAATTCGGTTTTCGGTGCTGGTGATCCATTCGCAGAAGCGATCCCATACGTTGGCGCTTTGGCGCTGTTGTAAGGTTGTGGTCATTTGTTTATGATTGCGGTTATGTATGTATGAATCAGACAGGTTTGTTTACCGTGTATGAAACTACTTTACAATTGTTTACAAATGTTTGGCAAGGGGTATTTTTTTAATAAAACTTATGCTTTATGTAAGTTTTACTTATCATTAGCTCAATTGCAAGAGGAGGATCTTAAGGAAAAAGTTATATAGTCTATCGAATATTGTTTGACACCACCCTAATCCTCCCCTTGTAAGGGGAGGGGACTAATCATGACTTTCCAAACATCCTCTCGCAGTATTTTATACTGAAGAACATGATTACTGGCAGTTCCCCTAGAGGAGAGGTCAATATAGCCCGGAAGCAGCAGAGAAAGCCGCCAGAGAGTGGATGAAAAAAGGTAATTGAAGCAGCAAAGTCAAGCGATCTCGGCTAGTGCTTCTAAATGAAAAGCCAAATTACTCAGGGCCATTTCAATCTCGGAACTGTAAGCAATGCGCCGCCATTTTGGTGTGGTGGCATTGTCCATGGCTGTTGTTTCTAGGTATTGAGCAACAACCATGAGTTTTTCCGGATCTGTTGAGGCTGCTGCCAAATTGTTTAAAAATTCTTGAGGTGTCATGGATCTCCAACCAATGTGTGACAGTATGGCAGTTTTATAGCTGCTATCAGAATAACTATTCCACCTCAATAATTCTGTTCATCATACTCATCTTTGCCAGAACCATAATTTCCTGTCAATTAATAGCTACTGGTGGGTTGACGATATCATTGATCATTAACTGGGATATTGGTAACCCCGTCTGGGAACTCATTTTACCCTTGTTTGATTTTGGCAAACAAAGACTCATATTCCTGAATTGCTGATGGAGGTAAGGAACCCAGAAATTCGCTGTTCTCGAGAACTTGACTATTACTCTGTAATAGGCTTCTAAATGGTTCTTGCAGGTTTGATAGGTCAACATGAGGAGAAATTGGCGAATTACTTCTAGTTATCACAGAAATTTGTTTTGCGATGTCTGGTTGCCAACAAAAATCAATCCACTGTGATAAAAAAGTCTCTTTTTTCACTTTTGTAGGGCATACCCATAAGTCAGCCCAAATTGCTGTTCCTGATTTGGGTATAACTGCGGCAAATTGAGGATAACGTGACAGCACAGGTATTATGTCACTAGACCAACCAACGGCTAGCCAAGTATCTCCAATAATGAGCGGTTCTAGATAGTTCTGGGAACTGTATAATTTTACCTGTTTATTTAACGCTCTGAGTTCATTTTCTAAGTCTGGTATGGTCTGAATATTTTCTGTGTTGTAGGATTTTCCTAGCTTTTTTAAAACCAGACCGATCACTTCTCTAGATTGATTGAGTAAAGAAATCCGCTGCTGTAGTCCATCTCGCCACAAATCGCTCCAATCCTGCGGGGTCCAACCCAAACTTTGCAACTTTTCACGATGATAAATAATTACTGTGCTTCCCCAACGGTAAGGAGCCGCCCACACATTTCCTTGAGGATCTAAGTTACCTTGGTCATCGCGCATTACCAATTGCTGCCACCTTTGATCTAAAGCAGACCAATGTTTTAACTGTTTGACTTCTTCGAGTGGTTGAATGAGTTTCTGTTTAATAGCTGCTTTGAGCCAGTAATCTCCCAATGTTACTAAGTCAGATGCAACTGCTGCTTGCGATCGCGAAGCGCTGCTGCTACCAGATCGCATAAATGGTATAAAGCGATTCCAAAACCCCTGGCTAGTGGGTTTTGAGGTATCCTCCCAAGCTTGCAATTGTTTGAATAAATCTTCTATTTGTTCAACTGGGGCAAAATTCAACTGTACCTGTTGCTGTAAACTTTGGCGAAACTGAGGAACTATCTGACCGGGGATGGAACCTTTTAATAACTGGATATGCAGTTGTGTTTGATTGCTTGTACCACAACCGACCAGGATCTGGGACAGCGCTACCCCACCCGCAGCCAATAAAAAAGAACGTCGATCTATCGATTGTGGATTTGGAATTTTGGATTCTTGATTACACATATATTAAATAAATATATAGAATATACTCCAAGTGCTGATTTAGAGGTATGGTCGGAATAATATTAGTCAGCTTGAGGCATTAAGTAACTTTAAAGTATTTCTCAAAAAAAAAACTGCCCATAAGTTTATTATCCTCAAAATTATGCTTTTAAGAAACATTAAGTTCTATTGAGGATTAAATACTTACTGATTATATGCTGATCCCTTGTGGAAAAAAATTAAATAATTCAAAAGCATAGTTAATATCACCTACAAATTGAATAACATAAGGAAAATATACGGAATAGGATATTAAATGGAGACATTGCAAACGCAAATTATAAATTTGAGTCATAAGCTTGATTCCCTCTACCAGGTGATTGAAGCACTTGATAGTAAAATTGCTCAAGCCTTCTCGGAATGTTCTTTAGCAAACACACAAGCTGGGAAGAATTCTCTAGGGAACAGTGATGTAGTTCGCTCGCAATTAAAAGGAGATATGAACTTACATCCAGAGCTTGAGCACAAGGATGTATTGACAGATGGTATGTCTTTAGACCTGAATCGGCAAGGTGCAGATAAGAACTTAACACCAGAAATTCAAATACAACGACTAACAGCACAGTTAACGGCAGCATACAATCGCATTGCTGCTTTAGAAGAACAATTAATAAAAATTAGAATTCATTGACTTACGGTGTTGCACCACATAACTCTGGATAAGAGCGTGTGGATAGGTATTCCTAACCATTGCGGGAGAACGAGTTTCGCATAATGTCATGATTGTACAATCGACATTTTTTAAGTGAATCAGCAATTAGAGCTATAGCGATCTAGTTGAGCTTCAATGGCAGTTAAAAGTTGATTTTGCTGCCAATTTTCCCTGAGATGAGCAGCAATACAAGCACCTCCAGCACCTATCCCTTCTTTGACAAAGCCCTGCTCATAAGCTTGGAGTTGCGGATAACGAGAGTTAGCAAAATTTAACTGAGTAGCAAGTAGAGGGGGGATGTTTTTACCTAAGCTCAGGGCTAAGTCAACGGTTTTACCAGTTGGATCTTCTGCTACCCAACGGGTTGTACCTACAACTACTTCTGCTGGTTGCCAGGACAAGTCATAAGCATCAGCGATCGCACTTATTAAAGCATAAACTGCCAGCATTTGTGTACCACCTGCCAGAAGAACGCCACAATGGCGACTAGCTGCGATAGTCATTCCAGCTACCACCACCTGCATGGGATCACCCACTGCGGCCACAAGTTGTAAAGGATCTATGAGGTCAGATGGGGGAGATGATTCTTTTTGGGACGGGAGCCTCATCCTTTCCAGTCCGGCTTGTACTACTGCCCACTTTTGTGTATGATTACAAACAGGATGGCTACTGTTGACTTTTTCCCCTGCGTCTATGCCCAAGCCAGTTAAAACTGCTAGAGCGGTTGTAGTACCTCCGACAACACACTCACCTAAAATCACATACCCTTGTTGAACATTAGTAGCCAGGCGTTCTCCCCAGAGTAGCCCTTGCTTGAGCAAATGGCGTACCGTTGTAATTTCCATAGCAGCACCTTTACTTAAACAGTTAGCCGGGTAGCCACCCAGATCAATAGCTGGTACTGCGGGAGGCTGAGGTAAGCCAGCGTTAAACAAATAAATTGGAATATTGAGCGCCTCAACAACAGCACGAGAAATGATTACAGGTGAAGCGCCAGCGGTCAGCGGTGGTAGGGGATAGAGAGGTTTTCGTCCTGGTCCGTAATATAAAAACTCAGCATCAGCACAAGCTGTATACTTTCGAGCTTCTGGAGTACTACCAGCCGCTGAAATACCCGGAATGAGACCAGTGTCAGTAAAACCTAAAACACAGGCAAATAGGGGTAAACCACCCCTATACTTAGTAATCCATTTTTGACCCTGTGGGATTTGGGTATAAATACGAATCAATTACTTAACCTTCATAATCCATAATAACCTGCACCCATTGTGGCGGACGCGGAATCGGATTTCCAATAGCGCCCAATAATAGCCATGCTGCCAGGTGTACCATAAACAGGTAAGTAAAATTATTGAAGACAATCAAAGCCACTGCTCCCACTTGCACCACAAACAAACTAGGGCTAGCTAATAATTGTAGCCTCAAAAATACCCACTCTATCAGTTCTGTTACCTGGTTAATCACATAAACCCACAGATCATCACCCGATAAAACAGACAGCAACCACAACCGAAAAAACACCCCTAATGTACCCAAGAGAGTACCCAAGGTAATAGACACAATCCAGGGAACACGACGATACCATGTTGCCCCTAAAAGCACACCCATAAAGGCAAAGGGCATAACAAATAATAGACTACGAACAGGCCCCATGAGAACTGATAGCAGCAAACCAGAAGTAACAGCAGCCATCCAGGCGGCTCTTTTGCCCCAACGCAGGTAAACTAGAGCGATGGGTACAGGAAAGAATATCCGTAATACCGGGCCCAAAGGAAAGTAGAAATTAATCAACCAAATCAAACTAGCAGCACTGGCTAAAAATGCCGTTTCTACCATTCGTAAAGGCGCGTCAACTTTTAGTCTAGGTCGCCTCAAATGCTCTTGTTCTAATTGTTTGTTAATGGAGTCGGGAAATTCCGGGGATGGGTTTTCATCTGGTAGAGAATTTGAAATACTCATGGTGAAAAAAGTGTGAACGACTTTGACCTCAGTGTTCTGCTATAGTCAATACTGCGTATTTAGACGCTGGTTCCTCAGTCCATGAGCAAAAAATATCATGCGCTGACAATTCTTGTTTATTGGTATGGGAAGGAAACAAGGGATAGATATTCCAGCCTATTTAAAAATCGGATAGGACTCCTATAGGTTAGAATTACAGGACTTACCTAACTGGCATAATACCGCTCTGTTAAACCTACCCAAATTTACCTAAATCCAGAGTTAGCTGGACAAAAGACGACAAAGAACATTTGATGATGATAAATGCTTCTTTTAGACTAGTATATTTTAGTAGGTTTTGTCAAACGGTTACCACCTGGTGAAATGTGGTAATTCTCATGTAAGTAACAATTCTAGCCAAGGTAATTGAAAGTGACTTCCCGCGCAGATGAAATCCAAAAATTAATTGCAGACATTGACAACTTAATTAACAGCCGTGTTCAGCCTGAATTAACGCTTCTACCTGATCAAGGATCGGAAACGAGAGAGGTTTTAGAAAAACTTCGTACCTTCCTTGTCCAGGAAAAAGAACGTGAGACTTTAAATAATCATAACCAAAACCAGTTGAGGGTGGCGGAGGAAAAGTCACGTTTGTCAGAGAAATTTCTTACTCAGGTTGATGGTAATCAGTCTAGCCAAAGGACAGAGCAAAACCAAGCTGACCGGGAACAAGGTAATTTGCTATTAAATCAATTAAAGGGCGAATTATCAACATTAATACAGCCATTACAAGCGGAATTAGCTGCAATGATGCAAGAGCGGAAAATTCTGGCACAAGAAATTAGACAGCTCGAGCAAAGGAAACTGCACAACTACTCTTTAAGCCAGCAGTATGCTCACCAGGAGCAGATGATTTCCGAATTTTTGCAGTTACTTATGAGCCGGATTGTATCTAATTTAATACCAAATATCCTAGAAAGTTACAGTAAAGAGTCCAGTTCAACTGGTACTAAGAATGACAAAAATACATCCGCATTCTCTACGACTCAACCTTTATTACAAACATCAGAACAGACCCAACGGTTAACACACCTGACCAGGGAACTGGATCAACGTCTATTATCCCTTGATGCGACTGTAAATTTCGTCTTTGAGGCGCTACAACGCAATATAAACACCTATCACCAGTCTTTAAATCAAGGGTTGGGGAGAATGCACAGTACAGGTGTGCAGGGCGAGCAGTTGATGACCAACTTTGTGAAAAACTTAACGCAGCAATTGCAGCAACAAGCCGCGATGAATCTGTTATCTGTCCCAGAGTTACAAAAAAATCAATCCGTATCTCCAGCACCATCATTATCAACTCAGGTAAATAATATTGCGCCAGCAGCAGTAGAAGATGATCATTTATCATCTAGTAACCTTGTAGATAGCTTAGAATCACCTGGTGATCAAGTCGATGAACTTTATGCCAGTTTATGGGGTAATGATAATTTAACTATATCTAGGGGTGATGTAGAAGATTTACCACCCTCGAATATTGCAGAAACTATACCTGAATCTCAAAGTAATCCCTTAGAACCAGATGGGAGAGGGACTACTCTTGAATCTCCAATGGAACGAGTGCAAAAGTTATTAGATTCTTGCTTGCAAGAAGCAGATGCAGAATTAGAGTTATGGCAAGAACCGTCTTTTGAGGAAGATACCAACCCAGAACAACCTACTGATTTATCTGGCTTGTGGCCAACAGAAGAGGGATTCACTAGTACTGTTTCGATACAGCCAAGCAGTGCTGATACTAGCCCAGTGAGTAAATTATTGACTAATTTAGATGGTGAAGAAGATGAGTTAGAAGTTTGTTCTGGCTTGGAAACAGCAGAGGTTGAGGATGATAGTCAGCAGTCTTCACTAGTGCTTCATGAGGAGGAACAGGAACATTTAGATCACGATATTTCCACAGCGCCCACAGACAACTTATCCATGGTTACGCCACGCCAGCTATCACCCGGGGAAAACCAGTCTGTTAATCCGGATCAGATGAGTCTGAGTCAAGAGCCGACCCAAGAATTTGATCAGGATTTAGCCGACCTGAGTGAAATGCTAGAGCCAGATTTCAACTTGAGTCTAATTTTCGCAGCTTTGGGAGATAGTATAAACCAGCCGCCAAACAATTTTGCAACTGCAACTGAGGCTGACTCTGATGTGGATGTATTCCAGATTAATCCCATCTCTTCGCCGCAAACGGAGGCTCAGTTAGATTTTAGCCCCACAACACAAACACAAGAGCAAGTCAGTACTGAGCACAGAGCCTCTTTAATTGGCAGTCCTAACTTGGTGAAGAATAAGGATGTGGCGCTAAATATACAGGAGTCGATTTGGTATCTAGGTATTGATCTGGGTACTACTGGAATTTCTGCGGCTTTGTTGAATCTTTCCACTGCTGTGGTTTATCCTATCTGCTGGTCAGCAGACAAGCAACGGGGGGTTAGTTCTTTTCAAGAGTCGTTTCGTTTACCAGCAGAGGTTTATTTACCCACAGGTTCTGTACCTCCAGCGGAAACGCAAAGCCCAGAGGTTCAAAATTTTTTGGCGCAAGCGAATCAAGAGCAGAAGCATAATTTTTATTCAGTACAGTTGAAGCCATATTTGCAGGTAGCTATCCCATATCAGAATGAACAAGAAACATGGGAACCTATATTGCAGTTCAACAAGTTTTCTGCAGGTCCTTTAATTTGGGTTGTGCGATCGCTCTCGAAGTTACTCTTAACCTTAAAATCAGATGGCCATAGTACCACTCAAGGTTTAACCGCTAGTGCTGTTGGTTTAAATCAGGAAACATTCCATGAGATTTTTAATAAAATTGCTGGTGTCATTTGCACCTGTCCATCTAGCTGCTCAGAAACATATCGGTTTAATGTGCGGGAAGCTGTACTCTCTAGTAAATTAGTCTCACATCCACAGCAAGTATTTTTTCTGGAGGAAGCCATTGCTAGTCTACTGGGTAGACTAGATGGCGCTCATGGTGAAACAGTGCTTACTGATTACCAGGGGTTAAATCCAGCCAGACCTGATGATCATGCTATGGTTGGTTACACCTTGGTGATTAATATTGGCGCGACTACAACCGAAATGGCCCTGGTTAATTTACCAGAGAACCTAGAGCAATTAGTACACGGTGATTTCATGCTCCATAGTTTTGCTTATGCTAGCAATGCCATTGAACAAGATATTATCTGTCAGTTACTGCTTCCCCCCACATATCGAAAAACACGCCAGAATTATGAGGAAGACAGTACAACAACCGCTAACAACTTTTGGCAATGGCAACCTACTTTTGCTGGTAAAGTAAGTTTTACTAGCAGTTTGGGACTAACAGAATTAGATTTACCACAAGTGGGGAAACCGGATATTAAGGCTCGGATTCGTCTCCAGCAGAAGTTACAAAGTTCTTTGTTAGGACAGGCGGTACTAGATGCAGCCTTAGCTTTAAAGCTAATTTTACAACAGCAGGATTCTTTTGCTCTGGAATTAGCAGATCAACGGTGGGTATTACGGCGAAGCGACTTAGAAAACCATGTGTTGACTCCCTTTGTGGGACGTTTAAACCAAGAGTTGAAAAAGTTGTTAGCAGTTAGCGGTCTACCTGCGACAGCAATTAATCAGGCTATTTTAACTGGGGGGATGGCTTCTTTAGAAATTGTGAATACGTGGCTACAGCAAGAACTACCTGACGCTAAGATTATTCAAGATTTATATCTGGGTAAAAACGGCACTCCCAATTGTAGTCGGGTAGCCTATGGTTTAGCGATGTTACCTTTGCATCCCCAGGTTTTAGAACAATCCCAAGTATACAGTGACTATTTCCTGTTCACGAAGTTACTGCAATATTGTTCTCATAGAATTTTATCTTTTGACGAAATTCTCCAGTTATTTGAGGGTGATGGTATTAATACGACTATTTGTCAGGAACGCTTATTGGCTTTCTTGGAAGGTGAGTTACCTCCGGGTTTAATACCTGCAACTCCAGATTCTGCCTGGCTAAGTGAAAGTACTGAAAATAATTCTCTCTACCAGTCTATTGCAGCCGAACCACTGTTTAAAAAGCGCGGAAATATCACTTATCGTGTGAATTTGCCACAGTTGCAACTTTTACAACCCTATCTAGATGCTATCAAAGCCAGTAATCAGCAAACAATGGAGGAGCATTACACCGTCAATTTGAGTTTAAAGGTGATATGAACCTGCCCGTACTAGTAAGTAATGGTAGCTCTGAGTGGCCATAAAATCAGAGGATTTTTACCCTTTGACACCAGTACTAGTTTCTGTTGGTACGATGTAGCGCTGTAAAAATGAAAATAATAGCAGTATGGGCGCAACGGATATGATGGAACCAGCAGCTACTAAGCGCCAGTCTAAAGAAAATGTCCCGGCTAATTTGGCGACTCCCAAGGGAAGGGTATATAAGCCTTCATCTTGAATGACTATTAATGGCCAAAGAAAGTCACTCCAAGAGCCGATAAATACGAAAATCGACAGGGTAACTAATGCTGGGCGAATTGCTGGTAACATTATATGCCACCATAAGCCTAGTTCAGAACTACCATCCATGCGGGCAGCTTCTTCTAGTTCCTTGGGAACACCCATAAAGGCTTGTCGCAGTAAAAAAATGCCAAAAGCTGAGGCTAAACTGGGAAAAATGATGCCTAAGTAAGTGTTTCTTAAACCCAGTTGCACTGTCAATATATATAGGGGAATCATGACGATTTGAAAGGGAATCATGATTGTAGAGACGATGGCAAGAAAAATAGAGTTTCGCCCCACAAATGATAGTCTAGCTAGGGGGTAAGCGGCTAGGGAACAAAACAGTAGATTCAAGGCTACTGTGAGCAGTGCTACTAAGGTGCTATTATAGAGGTATTGTGCAAAAGGTAGCGATCGCCAGACAGTCAAGAAGTTATTGATTGTGGGTTGACTGGGTAATAACTGGGGCGGGGACTGTAAAATATTTTCTGTGGGAGACTTTAAGGCTGTGCTGATCAGCCACAGCAGGGGAAACAGAGTTACTAGTGCTATGGCTCCTAATAACCCGTAGATTAAAATCAGTTTTAGTCGTGAGTTGGGGATGTTCAAAATCGTCAATTGATAATTCTTGATGGAGAGCACATTTGTAGGGGACGAAATGGGTTTAACTACAATGGTTTTCACTAATCACAGCTTGTAATGGTTTATCCCAAATGTCCACAGGTAACTGAGGTAAATAGGCAAAATCAAAGATAATACCGATAGTAGACTTACTTACCCATGCTGGGGAACTGAGTAAACGATCATAATAACCCCCACCGTAACCTAAGCGATATCCTTGATAGTCGCAAGCCACACTAGGGACAAGTATCAAATCAACGGATTCAGGGTCTACAATTGGCGCTTGGGGAAGGGGTTCAGTAATCCCATAAGCGCCAATATTAACAGCATCGAGGGGTGTGCAAAAATGCCAGGTGAGGGAGTTACCAACACACCGAGGAAATCCCCAACGATACTGAGAATCGGCAAATAATGGACTAAGGTCAGGTTCTTGACGAACACTGAAATAAGCTAGTATTGTTTTAGCTTGAGTAAATAGAGTAGACTTTTGTAGTTGCCTACAGATGCGATCGCTTTTTTCTCTCCATTCTTCCACAGACATGGACTGGCGTTTTTGAAGTAAAACACGGCGTAACTCAGCTTTATCTAACAAAACTCAAACAACCCACCTCAGCACATTAGTTATACAGCATTTTGCCGATACCACTCAATGGTATTTTGTAGCCCTTGTCTAAAGCTCACCTGAGCAGTAAAGTTAAAAGCCTCCTGAGCGCGCTGAGTATCCAAACAACGCCGGGGTTGACCATTAGGTTTATCCGTTTCCCAAACTATTTCACCATCAAACTCCATCAATTCACAGATGAGAGTAATTAAATCGTAGATAGAGATTTCTGCACCCGTTCCTAGATTAACCGGCTCAGAGTCATTATAAAACTGAGTACCCATCACAATACCCCGCGCCGCATCTTCTGAATAGAGAAACTCACGGGTAGGGCTACCATCACCCCAAACCGGGAGTTGTGTTTCCCCCTTGATTTGGGCTTCATGGACTTTGCGAATTAAAGCCGGAATCACGTGGGAACTACTGGGGTCAAAATTATCTTCAGGTCCATATAAATTTACTGGTAACAAGTAAATCCCATTAAAACCGTACTGCTGGCGGTAAGATTGCAATTGCACTAACAGTGCTTTCTTAGCAATTCCATAGGGGGCGTTAGTTTCTTCTGGGTAGCCATTCCATAGGTCATCTTCTCGGAATGGCACTGGTGTAAATTTAGGATAAGCGCAAATAGTACCCACACAAACAAATTTTTTCACTCCAGCTGCATAAGCACTGTGAATCAGCTGAGTCCCCATGATTAAGTTGTCGTAAAATAACTCCGCGGGTTTTTCGCGGTTCAGACCAATACCACCCACATGAGCGGCTAAATGGATGACAATATCTTGTTGGTCAACTGCACGTTGGCAATTTTCCAGCAGACGTAAATCATGGTCACGCGATCGCGGTATGCTAATCTTAGCCATGTCAGCCCCTGCTTGACATAACTGATTAACCACTTGACGACCAAGGAACCCCGCGCCACCAGTTACGAGAATCCGTTGATTTTTCAGTTCTAAGGCAGTCATAATTTTATACTCTTGCGGATAGATTAGAAGTGGAGAGCGCCCAGTTCTTGACGAATAGTAGCAATATCATCAGCAATATTCGCACCATTACCATTTGGTGAGGTCAAACCCAATGCTTGTAAATCTGCTTCCACCATCAGAGCGACTAGCTCTGTAAAAGTTACCGATGGTTCCCAACCAAGCTTTTGTTTAGCCTTCGTAGGGTCACCAATTAACAAGTCTACTTCTGCGGGACGGAGATAGCGTTGGTCAAACTCGACATAATCTTCCCAGTTCAGGTTCACATAACTAAAAGCCTCCTGCAAAAATTGCCGTACAGAGTAAGTTTCACCAGTCGCAATTACGTAATCATCTGGTTGATCGTGCTGCAACATCAACCACATTGCCCGTACGTAATCCTTGGCGTATCCCCAATCTCGTTTGGAGTCAAGATTACCCATATAAATCTTTTTCTGTTTACCCGCGACAATTTTAGCCACCGCTCTGGTAATTTTGCGAGTCACAAAGGTTTCGCCCCTGCGGGGTGATTCATGGTTAAAAAGTATGCCATTGCAGGCAAATAAATTATAGGACTCGCGGTAATTTACAGTTTGCCAGTGGGCGTAAACTTTAGCACAAGCATAGGGACTGCGGGGGTAAAAGGGAGTGGTTTCCCTTTGGGGTACTGCTTGTACTAAACCAAACATTTCTGAGGAACCAGCTTGATAGAAACGCACCTGAATTCCTGTACGTTGCTGGTAGTCCCGGATGGCTTCTAATAATCGCAGTGTTCCCATTCCTACCGCATCAACAGTATATTCCGGTGAGTCAAAGCTGACTCGGACATGGGATTGAGCGCCCAAGTTATAAATTTCTATCGGTTGGACTTGTTCTATAATCCGGCGTAGGGTTGTACCATCGGTTAAGTCGCCGTAGTGCAGAAACAACCGTACTCCTGGTCTATGTGGATCTTCGTAAATATGATCAATGCGGTCTGTATTAAAGGTAGAAGTCCGGCGAATAATACCATGGACTTCATAACCTTGATCAAGCAGAAACTCACTTAGATATGAACCATCTTGACCAGTAATACCAGTAATTAAAGCCCGTTTGGTTTGGGTCATGCTCTTTTATCCCTATTGAAATGGTTAAACGCGGATTCAGAAAATCCAGTTGTGGCTAGATAATGTCAGGGGGAAACTATTGATGTTAACAATATGTCTAAGGCTTGCTTTGCATAGCTTACGCAAGCGGTAGCTATCGTTGTTGATATGTCAGTCATTTCACAAGTCACCCCGAATTAGTTTAACTCATAAGTAACCTAATTATTTTGTATGCATTATTTATGCTTGGCAAAGAATTAGTATCACTTTAATCAATGGGATATCTTACACCATCTTACCCAGACTAACCTATGGTGTACATACCAGTTATGCAATTACCGGTAAATACTGAAAAACCTCACCCAGAGAAATACGGAAATCTCTCTGTTTCATAAGGATGATTAAGGTTGTGTTACCCAACACATAAGGGAGGTTTTGATGGTTTCCTAGGAGAAACTACCCTAGGAATTTCCCGATACAGTGGGAGTGATTCTATGGCTTACGCAAGCGGTACCTGTCAGTATGCGCCTTTATTTTTAGGTAAAATCACTACATCAATTGTTTTAAATATTATCCATAAATCTAGCCAGAAATTTCTAAATTTGACATAATGCAGGTCTATTTGGACTCTTCGCGGGTAAGGAATGTCATTACGCCCAGAAACTTGCCACAATCCGGTAATTCCGGGGCGGATTGTTAAAATATGATCAATGTGACAACCATATTTAGCAAGCTCGGAGCCTACTAAGGGACGAGGTCCGACAACACTCATGTCTCCCTTGAGAACGTTCCAAAACTGGGGAAATTCGTCTAAGCTGGTAATTCGTAAAAATTGACCAATTTTGGTAATTCGGGGGTCTTTTTTCAGCTTAAAATTGCTCTGGAATTCTTCTCGCAAGTGAGGTGATGTTGCCATGATTTGCATGAGCATTTCGTCTGCATTGCTGACCATCGTCCGAAATTTAATACAATTGAAGGTCTTGTAGTTTTTGCCTACCCGTTTCTGGATATAAAAAATTGGGCCTTCTGAGCTAACAGCAATCAGCAGGGACAAAATTAAATACAGTGGGAAGAACAAAATCAATACCAACAGTGAAAACACTATATCAAACAATCTTTTAGCGAACTCTCCGTTTAAACCCTGTAAAGACAAACCTCTGGGTTTGAGTTTAGGCGTCTTGGTTTTTTGTCCCCGGCTGATAAAAGTACGCATAGACGTACTAGTGCTTTGCTGTTGGGCTTTACCATTCCTGAAGCCTAGATATCGCTTACCGGAGAGGAGTGAGCTCTGGCCAGTCATCATACTCCTTAATAATCCACACCACACATAGTCTTAATCTTACAGCTAAAATGAAAGGTTTTTGGGTATCAAGTGCGAATAAGCACTATAAAACCACAAATTAACTTTGGCTTTTAACTTATAGCTGACGCTACTTAGGCTATCGGGATGTTTTTTCTTGGTGACATTGCTCTATAAATTTGAGATAGCGCTGGGCAAAAACTGGTGATGAAAATTGGGCAGCGTGCGATCGCATATACTCCAGATTGAATGAAGTTTGATAAATTTCAAATTTTTCTACTGCCTCCATTAAAGCTGCTCTTGTTTGTGTGCTGAAAAATATACCCGTCGCTGTATCTGTACAAGCGCGCAAATCGCGCACCGTTTCCAAAGCACCTCCAGCACCGTAAGCAATAACTGGAGTACCACAAGCTTGTGCTTCTACTAAGGCAATGCCAAAATCTTCACAAGCTGCATACACAAATGCCTTAGCTTTAGCCATATATTTTTTTACCACATCATCGGGTTGCCATCCAAGTATTTGGATGTTGGAATTGGCTATTTCGCGAATTTTTGGCATTTCCGGTCCTGTCCCAATAATTACCAATGGGAGTTGTAATTGATTAAAAGCTTTGACGATTAAGGATACCTGCTTGTAACTGACTAACCGGGAAACTGTCAGATAAAAATCTTCTTTTTGGGTCAGCAATGGGAATTTATCAATATTTACCGGTGGATAAATAACCGTTGCTGCTCGCCGATAGCAGCGCCAAATGCGACGAGCTGTATGGTGGGAATTGGCGATAAAGTAATCTACGCGATTGGCACTCAATACATCCCACTGGCGTAAACTATGTAGTAAATATCGAGTTACCCATCCAGGTAAACCCTTTCCCAACTTGCTGTGGTGCAGATAATCAAATGTCAAATCCCAAGCATAGCGCATGGGAGTATGGCAGTAACAGATATGCAACTGATCGGGAGTTGTGAGAACTCCTTTCGCCACGGCGTGGGATGAGGAAAGAATAACATCATAGTGTCGTAAATCTAGTTGTTCAACTGCCAACGGTAAGAAAGGTAAGTACTTTTGCACACCATTTTGAGCATAAGGCCAGCGTTGAAGAAAAGTTGTGCCAATCTGCCGTTTGTATAAATAACTGTGAGGATTGGTTGACTCAAAATCAATCAGGGCATATAAATCAGCATTAATATGTTTGAGAATTTCCTGGACTACTATTTCTGAACCGCCGGTGGCTTTAGGTGTGAGCCACTCATGAACTAAAGCATATTTTAAAGACACGGCTAACTCTCACGGGTAAAAAACAGACAAAAATAGTTGTCAGGTTTAGGTAATGGTTTTTTCTTTATAGGTTCCACAGGGATACGGCCACCTGATAACCTCAAGTTAGGGACTAGGTAATAGCGACTTCAGCCTCTTGACAACAAGTATTTTTTTAAGGTGGGATTTTATGCGAATTTTAATCATGGGTGGTACTAGGTTCATTGGTGTTTATCTAACTCAACTGTTGGTAGAACAAGGGCATGAGGTGGTACTGTTTAATCGTGGGAATCGTCCTTTACCTTCTTTACCGGGAGTAGGACAAATTATAGGCGATCGCACTGACCCCAACCAACTAAAAGAAAAATTATCATCGGAGGAATTCGATGTCATTTTTGATAATAACGGTCGGGAACTTACGGATACTCAACCTTTAGCAGAAATCTATCAAGGACGGGTGCAACACTTTGTATATATGAGTTCTGCGGGGGTATATCTCAAATCTGACCAACTACCCCACATAGAAGGGGATGCAGTAGATCCGAAAAGTCGCCACCGGGGTAAGCATGAAACAGAAGCTTACTTAAGTCAACAAAATTTACCTTTTACTGCGATTCGCCCAACTTATATTTACGGTCCAGGTAACTATAATCCTTTAGAAAGCTGGTTTTTTGAGAGAATTGTACGCGATCGCCCCCTTCCTATTCCTGGTAATGGGCTCCATATTACCCAGCTAGGTCATGTCAAAGATTTAGCTCAGTCCATGTTACAGGTCATCGGTAATCAACAAGCCATAGGACAAATTTATAATATTTCCGGCGATCGCTTTGTGACCTTTGATGGTTTAGCCCGTGCTTGTGCTGTAGCAGCGGGTAAATCACCTGATGCCATTAAAATAGTACATTATGACCCGAAAAAATTCGATTTTGGCAAGCGCAAAGCTTTCCCCATGCGAGTACAGCATTTCTTTGCATCAGTGAATAAAGCTATGAGAGAATTAGCTTGGCAACCTGAATATGATTTAATTTCTGGGTTAGCTGATTCTCTAGAACAGGATTATCTCAAAACTAGACAAGATCAAGCTGAAATTGATTTCTCCCTAGATGAGGAAATTTTACAGGCTGTCTAGATATTTTCTGGGACTATAGCAATCCTATTTCAATTTTCCTGCCTATGGCAAACCCTGCACACAGGCTCTAATCGCCAATTAGTCAGGAAAGAAGCAAGTTTACAAATGATTTAGGAGTGCTATAGTTGACTTAATAGTTAAGATACTTTTTCGCTACCAACACCACGAAGAAACCATAAATGAATTAAGTATGTGAGAATATATGCAAACTGTATTAGTGACGGGTGGGGCGGGTTTTATTGGTGCTAATTTCGTGTTAGAAGCCAGGAGATTAGGATGGGCTAAAGTCATTAATTTAGATAAATTAACCTACGCAAGTAATTTAGGAACTTTAGCAGCAATACAATATGATCCAAACTATCATTTTGTGCGGGGAGATATTAGTAATTGTGAATTAGTTAGTTTTTTATTAGAAAAATATCACCCAGAAGCGATTATTAATTTTGCGGCTGAAAGTCATGTTGACCGTTCTATTTTAAGTCCAGAGTCTTTTATTCAAACTAATGTAGTTGGTACATTTCAGCTATTAGAAACAAGTCGGATATATTGGCAAAAATTGTCACCACTAAGACAGCAAGAGTTTCGCTTTTTACACATATCTACAGATGAGGTTTACGGCTCACTAAGTCCCCAAGAACCAGCTTTTAAAGAAGATACCCCCTATGCGCCTAATAGTCCTTATGCAGCATCGAAAGCAGCATCAGACCATTTTGTGAGGGCTTATTATCATACCTATGGATTACCAACTTTAACCACAAATTGCTCTAATAATTATGGTCCTCGTCAGTTTCCTGAAAAGCTGATTCCTTTGACTATCCTGAATGGGATGGAAGGTCAACCATTACCTATATATGGGGATGGTCAAAATATTCGAGATTGGCTTTATGTTATCGACCATTGTCAAGCCATTAAACTGGTTCTAGAACAGGGAAAAATTGGCCAAACTTATAATGTTGGTGGAATGAACGAACAAACAAACTTACAAGTTGTGGCAAAAATTTGTGCAATTCTAGATGAATTAGCCCCTAAATCTGATTTTTCCCACTCTGATTTAATTACTTTTGTCAAAGACCGTCCGGGACATGACAGGAGATATGCAATTAATTGTCGTAAAATTATTGATGAATTAGGTTGGCAACCTCAAGAGAACTTTGATAGTGGTTTATTGAAAACTGTGAAATGGTATCTGAATAACGGCGATTGGATTAATCAGGTAAGATCAGGAGAATATCAATCCTGGATAAAACAAAACTATGAAAAGAGGACAGCCTAAACTTTAAAATTCGTTCAATTCCCTTAATAACATCTGACTGCTTTTCCAAAGTATGATGCGGTTATCACGATAAACTTTAGCAATAAACGGAGCGGGATACTTCCGAACAAATTCTTGCATTTTCACAATTGCGGTTAAAAAAATTTCTGCCATATCGTCCCCCGATAAGTTCTGGGAAGCAAGTGCAAACATTTTAATTTGTGCGCGTGCAACAGCAATTTTTTCTAAAGAGTTTCTACTAATTCTTCCATCTTTGGTTAGAATAACCCAACCTTGTTTGCCTACCTCTAGAATCCAGTCTACATCTTGAGCGTCTTGAGGAAAGTGGTCATCATGAATTTCGATGCTGATACCTTCCCTCCTCAACCTTTCTACGATAAATCTTTTACCTAGACATCGATTTATGAAAAAGGTAATTGACTCAGGTTCTGTCATGCTGTAATGGGTAGTTCGCAACGAATAGCTTCTTCAATCTTGGAGCGATCGCATTTGTAATCATAAGCTAGATCATCTATTGACTCTCCTGCTTGATAACGTTCTGCTAGTACACTGGTAGAAATTCCTGTCCCCATTATTCAATATATTGGGTTGGCATCCAATAAATTTTATTATATGAAACCAAAATTTATTAATCAAAATCGCGAAAGGGGATCCTCATTGATGCCAATGGTTGCCATATGATTTTTAACCGAAACTTCCTATCTGTAGCGGTTGTAGAGTTTTACCCCTGTTCACTAAAACCCCTAAAACAGATGTATAATAAACAAAAGCTGAAAGAGTAAGCAAGTTTTTTGGCTCCCTGCTCTTTGTCAGTTGTCTGACGCTTTCATTCGATTAGTGTCCCCAGGGAGTGGGAGCAGACTGGTAACCATAAGGTTGATTGAGTAGCGTTTATGGCACTATTTGGGGCTTACGGAAAATTTTACCAAAAAAGTCTTATATCTACCCTTAGATAGATGCAAACTTCTTGAAAATTAATGTGAAAGACATAATTGAGCCTGATCCCAATGGTTACATATTGATAGCAATCATATGATTGAAGTTCTGCCTTCTTGTTTGCATGACCCTACCTTAGTCAACCATGATTGAGATGCTCTTACCCTGTATCTTCTTAAAAGCCGTTTTGATTCCTAGATGGAATCAGATAAATTATCCCAGATATTAAAGTCAAAACTACAGAAACCCAAAAAGCAATCAAACAAGGAGTTTTCCAAGCTGTTGATAAAGGTGCAATTAACAGTGATATAGCAACTATTTGACTGACGGTTTTAAGTTTACCCCACATATTCGCCCCTGTGATTGTAGTTTGATTGACCCGCCAACCAGCGATCGCCAATTCCCGTGCTAAAATCACAAACACGCCCCAAGCGGGAATAGTTTGTAATTCCACTAAGACTAACAAAGGCGCAAGTACGAGTAATTTATCTACTAAAGGGTCGAGAAATTTACCTAAATCAGTAATTTGGTTGAGTTTACGCGCCAAATAGCCATCCAACCAATCAGTTAACGCTGCGACCAAGAATATGGTCAAACATACCCATCTAGCTTGGGGTGTAGGATTATATAAGCCGTAAAGTAAAAATGGTATTCCCAAAAGTCGAGAAAAGGTAATTAAGTTGGGTAAATTCATATAGCATGAAATTAGGTTTTTAGTGTATTTGCATGGCATGATCTGTATTTTGACATGATCCACAGAATACTATGACTGAAAATCAAGATTTTCGCATTGAACGCGATTCCATGGGCGATCGCCAAATTGCAAGTAGCGCTTATTACGGTATTCAAACACTCCGAGCAGTAGAAAACTTCGATATTAGCAGCATTAGAGCCTTATCTACTTATGTAGATGCTTGTTTAATTATCAAAAAAGCTACTGCCATCGTCAACGGAGAATTAGGTTGTATTCCCCCAGATATCAGTCAAGCAATTGTCCAAGCTGCTGATGAAATATTGGACGGGAAGTTACGAGATCAGTTTGTAGTAGATGTTTATCAAGCTGGTGCGGGGACTTCTCACCACATGAATGTCAATGAAGTTTTAGCAAATCGAGCTTTAGAAATTCTTGGGGAAGAAAAGGGCAATTATCAGCGGGTGAGTCCCAATGACCATGTAAACTATGGACAGTCTACCAATGATGTGATTCCTACAGCAATTCGGATTGGGGGACTATTAGCCCTCACCCACACATTACACCCTGCTTTGTTCAAAGCGATCGCCGCCTTAGAAACCAAAGCTGTAGAATTTCAAGATATAGTCAAATCAGGCAGAACCCACTTACAAGATGCTGTCCCTGTGCGTTTGGGTGATAATTTCGGCGCTTGGGCGCAGATATTATCAGACCACCAGAACCGCATTTATATAGCTTCTGGGGATTTAATGGTATTGGGTTTGGGTGGTAGTGCTGCTGGTACTGGAATGAATACTCATCCCCAGTATCGCACCCGTGTGGTAGAAGTGATTGCCCAATTGATGGAATCGCCATTGGAACCAGCACCCCATTTAATGGCCGCAATGCAGAGTATGGCACCTTTTGTGAATGTTTCCGGTGCTTTACGCAATTTAGCCCAGGATTTAGTCAAAATATCCCATGATTTGCGGTTAATGGACTCAGGCCCCAAAACTGGGTTTAAAGAAATTCAATTACCCGCAGTACAACCAGGTTCCTCAATTATGCCGGGTAAATATAACCCAGTTATGGCAGAAATGACATCTATGGTATGTTTTCAGGTAATGGGTTACGATCATGCGATCGCCTTAGCTGCTCAAGCAGGACAATTAGAATTGAATGTAATGATGCCCCTCATCGCCTATAATCTGATTCACAGTATCGAAATTCTCGGTAATACCATCGCCGCTCTCACCCAACGCTGCATTGAGGGAATTACTGCCAACAGGGAACGTTGTTTAACTTATGCTGAAGGTAGTTTAGCATTAGTCACCGCACTAAATAGCCACATTGGTTATTTAAATGCGGCTGCTGTAGCCAAAGAATCTTTAGAAACCGGTAAATCTCTCAGGCAAATTGTTTTAGAAAAAGGCTTAATGAGTGAAGGGGAATTAGCAAAAGTGTTAGATTTGGAACAAATGAGCGCCATTGTGCCTCTAACATAAAATTCAAACACCTTACCTCGCTTTTGATTCACTTCAAGGTCTCCCCTCTCCTTACCAAGAAGAGGGGTGTATAATTGTACCTATATCAATCCTATATTATATTATTTATCCATGCAGACTCAAAAACCATCCGTTAGTTTGATTCGGGCTACTTCCTATGAACAAGAGGCTTTACGGGCATCTTTAGCTACCCTGCTGCAACCTTTGGGGGGGATGTCTGCCTTTGTGAAACCAGGGGATAGAGTGTTACTCAAACCGAATCTTCTCACAGGGTCCCGTCCCCATAAAGAGTGTACAACCCGCAGGGAACTGGTTTATGAAGTTGCCCAGATGGTCATAGACGCTGGTGGTCAGCCCTTTTTAGGGGACAGTCCGGCTTTTGGAAGCGCTAAAGGAGTAGCACAAGCCAATGGCTATCTCCCGCTTTTAGAAGAACTGAATATTCCTATTATTGAGTTTCACGGTAAGCGTTACCAAACTGTCAGTGAAGATTTTAATCATCTGCGGCTATGTAAAGAGGCTATGGAAGCAGATGTAGTCATTAACTTACCCAAAGTCAAATCACATATGCAGTTGACTTTAACTATGGGGGTAAAAAATCTGTTTGGTTGTGTTCCTGGTAAAATGAAAGCTTGGTGGCACATGGAAGCCGGGAAAGATGCTCAACGATTTGGTGAAATGCTAGTAGAGACTGCCAGGGCAATTAATCCCAACCTAACCATTTTAGATGGTATCATTGGTCATGAAGGTAATGGACCTAGTGGGGGAGAACCCCGTGATTTGGGTATTTTAGCAGCAGCATCAGATGTATTTGCTTTAGATCGGTCAATGCTGGAAATTCTCAAGGTATCACCGGAACAAGTACCTACGGTTGCAGCTTCTCAAAGGTTGGGCGTTTGTCCTGAACTTACCGAAATTGATTTTCCCCATTTACATCCAGATTTACTGACAATAACAGATTGGCAACTACCAGATCAGTTAATGCCAATTGATTTTGCCATGCCTCGGGTGATTAAGTCTACGTTTAAACATTTTTATATTAAGTTCCTCAAGGAGCCGATGAGTGTTTATGGTAAAGGTTAGATTCTTAATTCTCGTTGTATGTTTAGGTGAAAACATGAAATTAGCATAGGGGCGATCGCCATCGCTCAACCCGATAAAGTATGTATAAGTGAAATATTGCCACATACTGCTTACCCTAGCAACTCTCAGATTGTGGGTATGAACTACCTCTAGTTGCAGCATAGCCAGACTGACACCCTATTTATAGTTCTGTATTAAAAAGTACCGCTACATTGGCAAGACTTTAAACCCATTGTTCATTTTTTTGGTGAGCAAACTCTACCTAGTTACCAGGGTTTAACATTTACTAACTAAGATAGGGTTTTTGGGGTGATATTCAGAGTAATTAAGATTTATTCAAGTATTTCTCATAATACTTGGGTGATACTATAATTAGGACATGGGGTTAAGTCCGTTGATTGGTAGAGCGTAAAATCCTATCCTCTTGTGGGTAGAGATGTCAGCGGTCGCCAGGTATTCTGGTGTCAGAATAACACCTATCAACAGGGACGAAATTGCTCAAACACCATCCCCAAAATCCGCGATTCCTCAGCAGTGGGAGTCACATAAACTTATGATCTCTATTGTCCTTAATATAGATATACAGTTTTTTGTGAACTTACCAGTATGACACAGATCGTTGTGATTGGGTTGCAAACCGCAGCGCCTTTACTGTATAGCGAACTTCTGCAAGTAGCTTATGCCAAAGTTAACTATTGGTTGAATTCATATATATTACTGGCGATACTTAGCCGCATATCATCTCCGGTGAATAAAACTGAATAAAAAATGTTTGCAAAAAATGTTTGCTCATAGTCACAACTGTCAAACTGCATAAGTTGATCAATATGCATAAGTTTCTGGCATCTGTCCCACCGTCTCACTAGGTCCAATCTTTTGCACACAGCAATACATCAAGGCTAGAGATAGAGCAATGACGAATAATCCGCAAGAACCTGGTGAATACGATGCTGTACTTGGTGGACAACATCCAGCGCCAGAGTTCGCAGCAGTTTTAGGTGGTATGGAAGGGGTGGTATTACGCTTTAGTAATCCTAATCCCCAGGTGAGAATCCTAGGAATTGCACAAGCTTTCAATTATGGCGAACTGGGTTTAGATTTCCTAATTCAGGCTTTAAATGATGAGTCACCAAAGGTACAATATGCAGCTTATTCGTTGTTGCAGTCTCGCACAGAAGCCAAGGCCAAAGAAGCGTTAAGAATATTTGAGGACGGAATAGAGTTATACTCAGTTGTAGGGGCAGACTATACTCACCTGCGCGACTTACTCGCAAAACAGAAGTGGAAAGCAGCTGATGAGGAAACAAAGCGGGTAATGTTAGCTGTTGCGCAAAGGGAAGAGGAAGGCTGGTTAAATATTCAAAGTATTCATGACTTTCCCTGTGGAGACCTTGGTACCATTGACCAGTTGTGGTTAAAGTACAGCGATGGGCTGTTTGGTTTTTCTGTGCAAAAGCAGATTTATGAAAGTTTGGGGGGAACTCAAGAGTGGGACTATGAAGTTTGGAAAGCTTTCGGGGACAGAGTAGGATGGAGGAAGACTAACCATTGCCTGCAATGCACTGAGATTAATTGTGATAGGAGAAATCAAACGGTACAAATGCCTAATTTTTTAGCTCTTTGGTGTTGTGTCGAGTCTTGTTTTGTCGGTGGTCGAGATTTGTTTATTTCTCTGATTTCTAAATTATCCAATTGTAGCATATGAGGGTGACACAGAAATATAAACTTTTATTGTGAATTGGCGGTCATGCCCTGTCTGACCTTACTACCTATGCGGAAAATTAGCAATTGCCATCCGCTCAAGGTTTAGCTATAATATAGCTTGCGATCGCCCTATGGCTGCGCCACGCCAGCTATCGCGCAGATCCCAAGGTAATCGCTCAACAAGAGCCACCATAAACGCTCTAGGAAAGGTCAAAAATCAGAAATTTATTCTCACTTCGCCATATAGGAACTGGGGATAAATAGACTGGGCGTTTATTATCCTGCGGGAGTATGATATTTTTAATACAGCAATAAATAAACCCAGTGTTGAGGAATGATGAATAATCCACAGGAACCGGAAGAACATGATACTGTGCTTAATATTCCAAGTCAAGCGCCGGAGTTACCAGCCCTTTTAAATGCTATTCCCAGCCTGAGATGTCGCTATTCTTATCCTCACCAACAAGGCTTGAATCATAGAGGCGAAAATCTAGCCAATGGTGTTTGACCATTAGCTAACTTTATAAAGCTTTTTGTCGGGTAGTTATTAGGATAGGAATCGAAATAAATAGCTGAACCATAAAAATCGGTGGTGGTTTAGCGACAGGATAGCCCAACTTATAACTGCTCATATCTCCTAGACAAATTTCATACATTAATAATTCATTTGCCATTTATACTAATGAGTAACAATGCTGTGAGCACCGCAAGTCCCCATGAAAAACTAGTCCAGCAGTTAGACTTAATGCTTCGCGCCCGCTATCCACTACTTTATATAGTGGGAGCCGAAGAAGAACCCATAGAAGAAGTCCTACAACAAGTCACGCAACTATCCCAGTCAGAGCGTCAGCTATTATTCTGGGACATAGTTACCGGTTGGAATGACAACGGAAACGATAAAGGATCCGTCATGAGTGCATTAGCCAGAATAGCCAAAGCACCAGAAAACACAACTACTATATTTGTATTGCGTGATATACATTTTATCCTCAAAACCCCGGAGATGGAAAGACATGCTCCCGTGATTCGCGCGCTCAAAAATCTGACTCGACAACTCAACCGCACCCGTCAGACCCTCATCCTCACCAGTCATACATTAACTATTCCTCCAGAATTACAAGAAGAAATCACAGTTATTGATTTTCCTTTACCAAAGATTGCAGAGATTGATTACTTGATTCACCAACTAGTGGTTCCTGAGAAACTCAAGTTAAGCGGACTAGGAAAAGAGCAACTCATCAAAGCCTGTGAAGGATTAAGTCGCGCTAGAATTCGGCGAGTTTTAGCAGCAGCTTTAGCCGCCAAAGGACAAGTAAACGAATCAGATATTGACGGAGTTTTAGAAGCCAAGAAACAAGCAGTTCGCCAAACAGGAATATTAGAATTTTACACAGCCCATGAATCATTAAAGAATGTTGGGGGATTGGAAAATCTTAAACAGTGGGTGCGGATGCGTCAAGATGCGTTTACCGAAGAAGCTCGACGGTATGGAATACCTAACCCCAAAGGAATTTTACTTGTAGGAATACAAGGAACTGGTAAATCATTATCAGCCAAAACCATTGCCCATGAATGGCGTTTACCTCTCTTACGCTTAGATGTGGGTAGACTATTTGGGGGAATAGTGGGAGAAAGTGAGAATCGCATTCGCAAAATGATTCAATTAGCAGAAGCGATTTCTCCGTGTGTATTATGGATGGATGAAATAGATAAAGCATTTGGTAATATCAATAGTGGTGCTGATGGTGATTCTGGCACCTCTCGCCGGGTATTTGGGACATTAATTACTTGGATGCAAGAAAAAACAAGTCCAGTCTTTATGGTAGCTACCGCCAATAATGTGCAAATTCTCCCGGCTGAGTTATTAAGGAAAGGGCGCTTTGATGAAATATTCTTTTTAAATTTGCCCACAGAACAAGAACGTCATGATATTTTCAAAGTCCACCTGCAAAAAATTCGTCCCTCCCAACTGCGAGACTTTGATTTACCCAAACTTGCTGAACATACAGAAAACTTTAGCGGTGCTGAAATTCAGCAAGTGATTATTGATGGAATGCATCGAGCTTTTGGTAATCTGGTAAATGGTAATCGGCGTGATTTTAACACAGATGATATTTTAGCCGCTATATCAGAAACCGTACCTTTAGCAGCCATAGCCAAAGAACAAATCGCTAGTTTAAAACGCTGGGCTGCGGAAGCAGGAGCCAGAACAGCTTCTATAGATACCCAATTAGTTGAGGAGTTAAAAAACTATTCTCAGCAACAAGGTTTAACTCCCCTAGAAGTAGATTAGAAGAAAGGGGAATAGGTGAATATTCTCTTCTGTCAGAAGATCATAATCATAACATGACTATTCCGCTAGAAGGAATTACATTGAGGAGTTTTATATGTCTCATTTTACGACTATCCAAATCCAAATCAAAGAGGGGGAAATTCTACATCAAGTACTACGAGAATTAGGTTATACCGTAGAACAAAATACTAATGTACGCGGGTACATGGGTGATAGCACTACAGCCGAATATGTCATCCGTCAACAAAATGGTTATGATTTAGGCTTTCGTCAACAGGGAGAAAATTATGAATTAGTTGCAGATTTTTGGGGTGCCGAAATTGATGAACAGGAGTTTGTCAATAATATTAGTCAAAAATATGCGCACAAAATCTTGATGAAGACAATTGAAACTGAGGGATTTAATATAGAGACAGAAGAAGTATTAGAAGATGGTACGATCAGGGTTGTAGTAGGTAGATGGGTTTAAGGGTGAACATCTCTGTTTTCACGATGTATATTATATCCCCCTGCTGAAGGACGTAAATAAAATTTATACTCGCCCTTTCTCCTATTCATCAAGAGAGGGTTGGGTAGAGATTTTATCAGTTTTCTCAAAAAATGAACTGCTCCCAGTTTAAAAGTATTATTGGTTATAATGAGCATAAAGGAAGAAGCATCATGACAGAATATCAAAAAGTTGAATATCATATTGGTAAAGATGGTAAGATTGTCGAAAAGGTTTTAAATGCAACCGGAACTAGTTGTGTAGAAACGACACGAGGTTTAGAAAAATCATTGGGAGAAATAGAATCTCAGCAACTTTTACCTGAATATTACGAAAGAGATGGGTTAATTAATATATCTGAAAATCAATCCTTACAGCAGTGGTGATGACATAATATAATTCCTGTCAAAATCGCAGCAGCACACAAATATCTTATCTTGGAAATAAGATTTACCCTTTCATGCATAAGAAAAGTGAGTTAGACAGTATGATTTTACCTTTTAAACGATTTTTATTTCAAAGATATCTCAATAAATAATATGCTAGAACAAATAAATCATCTTGCTTTTGGTATAATTATGGTAGTGGCGATTTATATGGTTTTGTCGTCATTATTTTTAGAAAAATATCAAGCTCTACCTATTATCAATCAACCTGTGATTTCTCCAGACACAGAGAGAAAAATCCAAGATTTAGAAATTCAATGTCAACGACTCAGAGAAGAGTTAAAACAACAAGCTCAACAATTACAAAGTGATTTTCAGTGTGAGACTTTTACCCAACTGCAAACCTTACTCAGTAACTATCCTACAGTTAAGAAAATGGCTCTATCACAACCTGAATTACCTGCTAAAAACATACTGTCCCTCTTCACATCTTTAGAGCAACTTATTTCTAGTTGGGGTTATACCCCCATTGGTGAAACTTGGGAACAGGTAAACTATCATCCCCAATTACATCAAGCTGATAGTGATGATATACTAGAAGGAGAATTAGTATATATTCGTTTTATTGGTTATCAAAAAGGTAATAATATTCTCTATCCAGCTAAGGTTAGTCGCACTCTTCCAGGTAGATTGAATAAATATAAATATTAAAATATTTCATACTGTGGGGTGAGTTTACTCAATTAAAAATCCATCAAACACAGATAAATCTATACTTAAATATCAGGTGATCCTACTGTATTTTTAAAACTGCGGTATTAGCGGTATTAGATAATTAAAATAATACCACCTTGCCAGGTGCAATTTTACCATTGCTAGAAGCAAAAATGAAAAATTTCATGACCTCATGGTTTTGTTGATTTACGTTGAAACCAAACCTACTTTCAATCTTGAATTATGACAACTGTTGCAATTGATTTTGGTACAAGTAATACTGTGGTCAGTATTTTAGAACCTGATACTCAATTACCTAAAAGTTTACGTTTTCCTAATCTATCCCGTTTATTTATTGGTGCTTCTTCTCACGGTGAAAGATTAGAAATTCCAGTTATTCCCAGTGTACTCTTTATTAAATCACATAACCAGGTGATCCTAGGCGAAAGTGTCCGCAGTCAAAGACTAGGACTTTCTCAAAGTTACCCTCCTGAGCGATTATTTAAAAAGTTTAAACGTGATTTAGCTGGAGATTATCAATCACCCCCGAGACATATCGAGGGAAGAGATTATGATTCTATATCAATATGTGATTTATTTATTCAAAGTATTTGGAGAGAAATTAAAAACCAAAATATTAAACCAAATCATTTAGTTTTTACTGTTCCTGTTGGTGCTTTTGAACGTTATTTAGATTGGTTTCGAGACTTGGGAGCAAAATTAAATGTTCCTGAAGTTTCAATTATAGATGAATCTACTGCTGCTGCTTTGGGATATGCTATCAAACATCCTGGTGTGTTGATATTAGTGGTGGACTTTGGTGGAGGAACTCTAGATTTAAGTTTACTCAAAACAGTTCCTCATTCTAGTCCCAATGGTAATTTACGCGCTGAGGTTTTAGCTAAATCTCAAGCTTATGTAGGTGGAGAAGATATTGATGTTTGGATAGTAGAAGATTATTTACGTTCTCAGAATTTAAGACGGGAACAATTAGGCAGAATTGCTTATCAAAATTTGTTAGAAATTGCCGAAAAGCTAAAAATTCAATTATCCAAAAATCAATCTGTTAGTGAAACCTGGTTTGATGATGAATCTTTTATGTCTTATGAATTGAGAATGAGTCGTGAAAAATTAGAGGAAATTTTAGAAAATAGACAATTTTTGCAACAGTTGCGCGAAGCTTTAGATGATGTGTTAGGAATGGCTTTCAGAAAAGGTATTCATAAAAATGATATTGAGCAAGTTTTATTAGTAGGAGGAAGTTGTTTAATTCCGTCAGTTAGACAACTAATTACATCTTATTTCGGTAAGAATAAGGTAAATCTTAATAAGCCCTTTGATGCGGTCTGTCATGGTGCTTTAGCAGTGACGAAATTTACACAGGTTGATGATTTCTTGCATCATAGTTATGCTATTCGTTTATGGGATGCTTACAGTAGAACATATACTTATCATCGCTTATTTACACAAGGTACAAAATATCCTTGTGAATCTAAAGCATGGTTAAATTTACAAGTTGCAAATAATGGACAAGCGGAGGTGCATTTAGATATTGGTGAATTAGGCGATATGACGCAAACAGAAATCGCTTTTGATGCGTCAGGAAGAATGACAAGCAGTATTCTCCAACACCAAGAAACTTATCGTTCTTTAGATAGTCAACATCAAAAGGTTTGTGTGGCTAAACTTAACCCTCCCGGAGAAGCAGGTTTTGATAGGATATCTGTGTTATTTTACGTAGATTCTCATCGGACTTTATTAGCTACTGTGAAGGATTTGTTGACCGGACAGATATTAGTTGATAGGGGAGAAGTATATAAGTTGAGGTAATGTCATGATCATTAGTAGTAACTGCTAAATATCCTCTAAAATCCCTATGGCGCAAGCAGATGGCTGCTTATCCATTTCATTTGATTGATCACTAATTGGCTTAACCTATTCTTAACATAAAAGCCAACATTACAGTCAGCGGCGCTAGTAAAGTCAGGAATACAACACTTGTGTAGAAAATTGTATCAAAAATACCAGAAAAGAAAGTAGTAATATGAAAGTTGCCAAACTGTCAAAATTTTTGCGTGCTACATAATTGACCAGAAAAAAATAGTTAGAATAGCATCAACACTCTCTTTTAGAGGGTCAAACTACCAAAAAAGTGACGAATTTCAATTTGTATGAATGCAACTAGCCAGTCTGCCAGCCCTACCGATACATATTCCCATCGTTTGGCAGACATTGTGGGAACTGCGATCGCTCTAGTGACTCTAACACTACCTGTGTTTGTCATTGCCCACTATTCAACTGATGCTTCAAATAACCAGCAACCCCCAACCTATACACCACCAAGAAGTGGAAATTAAAAAATACTTACAACAAAGGGATCACAGCCAGTTAGCTCGAGAAAGGAGAAAACAGATTGTGAGCTAAGATTTTGAATGTGTAGACAGAGCAGCCCGAGGAAGTTGGCGACGGCGGGAATCGCTCTTTCTGTGAGCAGATATCTTGATGTTTTCCTACAGATGTATATATAGTTTGACATCCTTCCTCCGGCCGCAGGGTTTCCTGTATGCGTCGGATGACTCCCGCTCACAAAGTTTTAGCGGTAAGATGAATTGTACCGCAGAGACTTTGGTAGCATACTAATAGGGGCAATTCACCAATTGCCCCCATTAAAGCTGGGTAGTTGTGACAATCAAGCAAAATTACTGGGTTAAGTCAGAAGACAGAACATTACAGTACTGTGAAACACACAGGAATTCAAGCTTGTGGGTGCGACATGAAATACCAGGTGTTACTTGTACCAAAAAGCGGTTTTCTGTGTAGGCGCAGCCTTCCCGCAGGGTAGCAAGAATCTCCCATTCTGAGGTTAGTGGGGGAGTGTCAAATACATCGCATCAGTTGTGGGTACTTGACAAATGTATACAAGCAGCCAAACTGAATGCTAATTTAATTTACCGTTATCAGAGGAGTTTTTTTGTGGACTTATCCCGTATTCCTGCTCAACCAAAACCGGGTATACTCAATGTTTTAATTGAAATCCCCGGCGGGAGTAAAAATAAATACGAGTTTGACAAAGATTTACAAGCCTTTGCCCTGGACAGAGTGCTTTATTCTTCCGTACGATATCCTTATGACTACGGTTTTGTACCTAACACCTTAGCTGATGACGGCGATCCTCTCGATGGTATGGTGATTATGGATGAACCTACCTTTCCAGGGTGTGTTATTGCCGCACGACCAATTGGAATGTTAGAAATGATCGACGGCGGCGATCGCGATGAGAAAATTCTTTGTGTTCCTGACAAAGATCCGCGCTACGCTCATGTAAAATCTCTCAAAGACTTAGCACCACACCGATTAGAAGAAATTGCCGAATTTTTCCGCAGTTATAAAAATTTGGAAAAGAAGGTTACAGAAATTCTCGGTTGGCAAGATGTTGACAAAGTGGCACCCTTAGTAGAGAAATTTATTAGGGCTGCTAAAGCATAATACAAAAGCTCACAGTTATGAGTTATGAGTTATGAGTTGTGGTTTTTAACTCCTAACTCTAACTGTCCATTACCTTTGTCAAGACACAAACAGCCTTGGCCAGTTGTGAACGGCAAAAAATGCTCTAAAAATCTGAAAAAAAATGCAGCGTACTCTCCTTTTGGCAAAAATTCATAACTGTACCCTCACAGGGGCAAATATCAACTACGTGGGTAGTATCAGCATCGACCAAGTATTGTTGGACAAAGCTGGAATTTTACCCTATGAGCAAGTGCAAGTAGTGAATAATGCTAATGGTGAGCGTTTTATTACTTATACAATACCAGCCCCAGCTAATTCCGGCGTGATTGAACTCAATGGCGCTGCAGCACGTCTAGGAATTTCAGGCGATCGCGTGATTATTATGGCTTATGGCCAGTTTACCCCAGAAGAGTTACAAAATTACGCTCCTAAGGTAGTCCTGGTGGACGAAAACAACCGACCATTAGAAGTGAGACAGTATGTCTAGTCCTGGGTAATTACTTACCTCAAGCTCATTAACGCTCTCCTGTGCATCCATCAGGAGAGCGGGGAGGTTAGTTTTGTGCCATCAGCTTTTCTTTATCCCGGCGGCGTTTTTTAGCATAAAGCTGAATTGTCACCGCCATCAAGATGATCAAGCCAAAAACCACCCAAACTGTAATATCTGTTGGTAGATTATTTTTAAACACAGCCAATAAGACAATCACCAGTAACATCACGGTCGGCGCTTCATTTAAAGCCCGCAACTGCTGACCACTCCAGCGACACTCATCGGCGGACAACTGTTTCATCAGACGACTACAGTAATAATGATAACCAATTAGAAGACAAACAAATAGTAGCTTAATGTGCAACCAACCCTGTTTTAAAACTTCCGGTTCAGTGCTTAATAAACCTATAGCCATTGCTACGGTTACCAACATTCCCGGAGTGGTAATGATATTGTAGAGCCGTTTTTCCATAATCTCATACTGAGTTTTCAGTATGGTTTTTGCTGGTTCTGGTTCTTGGTTGGCTTCTACATGGTAGATAAATAGACGTACTAGATAGAATAATCCCGCAAACCAAACTACAATGCCAATCAAATGAAATGCTTTAAACCACGAGTAAGCCATGAACTCAAATCTCCATCAATTTTATTGTTAAGAAAAATTGGATAAATGCAGTCTTAAATAATATTATCAAAAGCGAGAAAATCATTGTTCACTAGCCTTGACCATACTTAAACTTAGACAAAAAAATGATTTTTGATTGAATTACACAGGAGCTACTCAATAAACACAGAGCCACATATCAAACGCCTAAAATATGTTTTTAGAGATATTTCGACTGACTCTTGTAATTTATTCTCTATAGTTAAGTTATTCCCATAACTTACCCAATCACTGAAACAGATAAGTTGAGATTTTGAGTTATTCAAGTATTTTCCTGGCTCTATAATATCGATTTTTCCCAGATTTAGCTATTTTATGACTAGGTATTTATCCGCCGGAGAAAAGGTAAAAGGTCTTCTAAAATCTCTTTGTGGTAGTGTTCTTGAGGGTAATGTCCGACATTATTAATTTTTATTAATTCGGCATGAGGTACAGAATGAGCAAATTTTTCTGCTACATCTATGGATAGCCAAGGGTCGATCATTCCCCACTGAATCAGAATGGGTTGTTCCCATTGCTGAAAGCCAGATTCTATTTCCGACATTGCTTTGTCTAGTTGTAAGTTGCGAATAGTGGCCAGCAGACTTCGCCCCGCAGTGGAAGCTTTTAAAAATGGTTTGCGATAAATATCTAAATCTTGATCTTCGATGCGGTAACGACTACCGCCTTCTAGTGTGCGATCAACCAACAGAGGGTCTTGGGTCAGCATTTCACCAGCCAATGGTAAACCCAGTTGTTTGATTTTCCAAGGTAATTTGGCAGTGGTGGAAATTGGTGTGTTTAAAATAGCTATGTTAGCAATTTGTTCTGGATGGCGCAAGGCATATTGTAACCCTACAGAGCCTAAAAATCCCTGAACAACTAAAGAAAAACGTTCCAATTCTAAGGCTTTGATGAATCCTTCTAAGGCGGTGATAAATTTATCGGGTGTGTAGGCAAAATCCCATTTTTCTGGCTGGGCGGAAAAGCCATAACCAATCCAATCAGGGGCGATCGCTCTGGTTCCTTGACTGGCTAAAGCCGGCATAATGTTCCGCCAACTGTAACTCTGGGATACTAAACCGTGTAGTAACACCACAGGCAGTAAATCTGTTTTGCCAATGGGTTCAGATTCCCGATAAAACCATTGTAGAGAATCTACGGTAATTTTATGTTCTTTTAAAGACACGTTATGTTCCTAATAAAATCTAAAAACTATTTTTTATTTTCAATAGAAATAATCATCTCACGAATTGCGTCAGCTGTGGCCGGTGCTAGTAAAACCCCATTGCGGTAGTGTCCAGTAGCTAAGAGGACGTTACTAAAGCCTAGTAGTTTGTCAATCACTGGCGCGGGACGATTTTCAGGACGGGGACGTAAACCCGACCACGTGCGAATAATTTCGGCTGTGGCTAAATCTGGGCAAAAGGCGATCGCTTGCTGCCAAACTTGATCTAACAATTCTTGATTAGGTGGGATTTGATCATCATGACTAGGAAACTCTACCGTCGCACCCACCCAATAATTACCGTTCCCCACAGGGACAATATGTACATCATTCCCAGTCACAACCGGCTGAAACTCAGGATTATTGCCTAATGGTCGTTCTAGACGTACTTGTAACGCTTGTCCTAGTACCGGACGAATATTCACCCTCTGGTTTAGTTGTGCTGTGAGTGATGTAGAACCTAGTCCCGCTGCTACGACTATGCAATCAGCATTAATTTTACCCTCTGTAGTGGCAAGTGCAGGAAAGTTATTACCTTCTTGTTCAATACCCAAAACATCCACACCAAATTTAAACCTTACCCCATTGTATTGGGAAGCCTCAACCAAAGCTAAGGTCAAAGCCCTGGGATTTAGTTGACGGTCTTGGGGAGAATACACCGCTGCGGTAACTTGAGGGTGATTCACTTGGGGACAAAAAGTTTTGAGTTTGGCTGTGTCCCAAATTTCTAACTTCCAGCCTTGAGAGTGGCGAATTTCCGCCAGTTTTTCCCACTCTGGTAAATTTTCTTCTGCCCCTAAAAGCTTGATCATCCCTTGGCGGTTAAAAGGAATTTTACGACCTGTTAGAGCTTCCAATTCGGGAATTAAGGTTTCGTAGCGTTGGATGCTTGTTTGTCGCCTTTGCCAAGCTTGACCTTTGATTTTATGGCTAATCACACCCATTAAAACCCCTAGTGCCGCACCTGTGGAAGCTTGGGCGGGTGGTTGACGGTCAATGACTGTAATGTTAAGACTCTTAATTAGGCTGAGTTCATAGGCGATCGCCGCTCCCACAATACCACAACCGATAATCACTATATCCATGTTTTTAGAGGAATTTATCTTGGTATTTCTTGTTTCTATTGTGCGATCGCCTCTGGTGCTGCCCTGGGCGCAATCGCCTGAGCAATAATCTGTGGTGATGATGTTTTGATTAATTATACAAGACTGGGGAAGTCTGGCTATTTAGCGGAAAAATTCGCGCTTTTCAAAGCCAAACATATTCGCTACCAAGGAGTTAGGAAAACTTTGGACTTTTTGATTATAAGCTTGTACAGCTTGATTATAACGCCTGCGTTCCACAGCCAGACGATTTTCAGTACCTGTTAACTCATACTGAAGGTTAGTCAATAATTGGTTAGATTGCAATTGGTAACTAGCAACTACATAATTAGTAAAACCTGCAATTGCTTGATTCATTTGGACTGCTGCATCAGCTTTTTCTTGGGGAGTTGCCGCTTGTAAATAAGCTTGACGCGATCGCTCCAATAAAGCAACTAACTCCTTTCCCTGTTGAGCATCAGCTTGGGCGATATTGATCAGATTGGGAATTAAATCAGCACGGCGTTGGAGTTGATTTTCCATTTGTGCCCAAGCCGCTTCTACTGTGTTACCACTACTTTGAATTAAATTGTAAGTCCAGCCAGTCCAGATAATTGATATTGCTAATATACCAGCGACAATAGTCACTAGCCTTTGGCGAAAACGTGCCAACTGCTGTTGTGCTGCTTGTTCTTGCTGTTGTCTTTCTTGGATATCTTGAATTGCTTGTTCAATGAACTCCACAGGAATATCAACTTCCTGACCCGCAGCCACTAAGTCAGCAGCAGAGTAACTTTGAGTGTGTTGGGCGTAGTAGCGCGAGGCTAACTCCAGCACATCTGGGGCCATTTCTTCGGGAATTCTCTTTTCTGGATTGTTCATCATAGTATCTACCAACTACCACCAGCGCCACCGCCACCGCTACTACCGCCGCCAAAACCATCACCACCCCCACTACTACCGTCCCCGCTACTACCGTCGCCAAAACTATTACCACCGCCGCCGCTACTGCCGGAGGTAATATAAATCACATATCCGAACAATACAAATATTCCCACCAGTCCGAAGCTACGTAACATCACCCATATGAAAGGAGGTTCATTATCAGTCACCCCTGCTCTAGGTACAATGCCCACTGTATCGGGTTCAGAGGCTAAAACGACTACCAGCGCCTTTGTTCCCGCTAGGATACCACCTTCAAAATCCCCTTGTTTAAATTTGGGGATAATCTCGGTATCAATAATATTTCCCACTCTAGCATCGGGTAAAATCTCCTCTACACCGTAGCCAGTTTCAATTTCTACCCTGCGATCGCCTACTGAGATTAAGAATAATACACCATTATCTTCTCCTGCTTTGCCAATTCCCCAGTAGTTAAATAATTCGGTGGCAAAGTCTTTAGGAGAAGCTGCTGATGAAGTGCTTGGTACTGTGACTACAGCCATTTCTGTACCCCTGTTCGCCTCTAAATCAGAAATCATCTGATTAATTCTGGCTTGTGTATCCTCACTGAGGATACTCGCCATATCAGTTACCCAATCACCAGATTTATCACGGGGATTGGGGATTTCTTGAACTGTCACAGCTAGGCTAGATAGGGGCGCAAAAATTACAGATAAACCCACAGATAAATTAAACATTATCACCCAAATATAATGGGGTTTATTCTCGTTAAAATTAAATTGCATTGGTTTGGCCTAGATATGGCAAAGGTCTAGAGATTATCTAGTTCACATCAGTGAATATCCCAAGACCGGACAGCAGGTAGAGAGAAAAACAACAAACGGATTACCCTCTACCCATTGTATTCTAGCTAGTGCCTAATGTACTTATGATTTCCCACTGGTATCAGGAAGCAGTTGCAGGAATTGGTCAATATCTCCCAAAGCCGCTTGGTAGTTATTCAAAGCCGGCTGTGTATTACCCTGTCCAGCAGCTTCATCAATTTTAACTAAGTGGTTGAGCAAATCTCGGTTTTTTTCCCGTGCTGTGGGTTGGGACGAAGGCAGGAGATTGGGAATAATATAAGTCATGCTCAACCTAGCTTCTGTCATCGGACCATGTATAAAATTACCTACATTAATCCAATCCTTTTTTTCAATCAGGGTTTTTAGTTCTGCAGCGCGATCGCGCACAGCCTGAATTTTGGGAACATATTCCTGAATTCTCTCTAGTTGAGTTGCTGAGTAGGTTGGAGGTGCAACTGTGCCACTAGGACCACCACAGCTAATAAGTAATGTGGCTAATAATACTAAAATAAGCGAAAAAATCGAGCGTTGACGCGCCATAAACTGAATTGAATTTGTTTTGTGTGTGCCGACTAACAGTGTAATTTTAGATCGTTGGGGTGATTTATCGTTCTACTTCACAAGGTATTTTCCTGAAAAATCTAGTTATGGGCGTTGGTATTTTGGCTTTAGTGGATAATTACTGCGTATTCTCTGGAAAATTAAGTATAATCACTCAAGATAACCCTAACCAGTCTCCCAAGACTTAATCAGCAGTTGTTAATCTCCAGAATTCTCAAGAAAGGGAAATTTTAAATTTGCTAAGTATCAAAGGTACTGATCAGCTCGAAACAATAATATAATGAGCCTTCTGGCGGTTTTTCTGTCCTAACATTCCCCATAGTTCCGTAAAATATAGGAGTGTTTTTTCGTGAACGCATCTGAACAAGCAACAAACCTTGAACTCGCCAGCAAGATTGCTACCGTAGTGAATTTGTTTAAATTGGAGTTTCCTGATGCTAAATCAGATCTCAAACCTTGGAAGAATGACCCAGATACCAGGGAGTTGGTAGATCCAGATTCTATCGACATCGGTTTTCACTTTCCGGGAATCAGCAAATCTTGGCGCAGTCGCAGTATCTTAATTCAAATCCGCTTTTACCAAGATCCCATAAGTGACTCACGGCGTGCTATCGGTTTAGAAGTTGCTGGTTTTGACCACAGTGGTGAGGCGTGGCGACTGTCTACAGTAGAAAACTGGAGTTTTGTCGGTATTTGTGAACCTGCTCCAGAAGTCGGTGACAAACTCAAGCAGATTTGTCGGCACATTTTAGAGGTGTTTAATAAACCTAGTGATTAAGACTCATTGATCAAAGGTCTTGGTGTTCTACAGTGACCATCGACACAATAGGCCGATTGATAGGTACTCTCACGCTTGCCAAAAAGAGTATAACGGTGGTCGCGGATTTGTTCATAAAAGCGATCGCCCACCCACTTCATCCCAGGTAAACCCCGGTAAGCATCTACAAATACTCTTCCCATAGGTAATAACCGACCAATCTCTTCAGCTGCGTCACTACCTTGCCAACGTCTTTGCGGTGTATCGCCATCAATTAAAATTAAAATCATTCCCAGTTGACAATCTTGGGGGGTAATTCCCCACTGTGCTAGTGTTTGTTCATGTTGCATGGGAACGTAGCGAAACAGCCTTCCTTGGTCTAGCGTTTCTAGTAATTGCACTAGGGTAACACAGAGATTACAGTTTCCATCGTAGATAACGTAGTAATTCATAAAATTGACTTCTTTGGATGGAGGTAGATAGGTAGTGAGGAAAATAAGTACAAAGACTGAGGCAAAAGTGTTACTTTTTGAGTGGAAATAAAACCAACATCTCCCCATTCCTCAATTGGGTACACTAGAATTTAATTCTAAATCATCTAGGAATACCAAAGAGAATGTCTAAAAAGCGTAATTCACCATTACCCAGTGATCTCTTTCCCTCCCAAACTCCCTATCAGTCAGAGAACTGGGAGGAGAGAGTCGCCCAGGTAGGGTATCGCTTTAACCGACAGTATCAAAAGCAAGACTGGGAATTACCAGCAGAAATACAGGAAATGCCCATATATCAAGAATGGGTAGCGGGTATTTTGTCAGGGAGAATTGTTTCTCCTTTTTGGGAAATTGCTCAACCGAAAAAAAACCAGCAATGTTTAGATATTGGCTGTGGTGTCAGCTTCTTAATCTATCCTTGGCGGGATTGGTCAGCATATTTTTATGGTCAAGAAATCAGCACCGTGGCGCGGGATACCCTCAATTCCCGTGGTCCCCAATTGAATTCTAAGCTGTTCAAAGGTGTAGAGTTGGGGCCAGCCCATCAATTAAACTACTCGCCCAACCAATTTGATTTGGCGATCGCTACAGGTTTTAGCTGCTATTTTCCCCTAAAATATTGGGATGCTGTGTTACTAGCAGTCAAGGGGGTCTTAAAACCAGAGGGACATTTTGTATTTGACATCCTCAACCCAGAACACCCTTTAGCAGAAGATTGGGCAGTTTTGGAAACATATTTGGGGGCTGAAGTATTTCTAGAACCAATAGCCGAGTGGGAAAAAATGATCAAAGCTACTGGTGCAAAAATAGTGAAGCAGCAATCCGGAGAATTATTTGATTTATATAAAGTCAAGTTTTGATACTTTTCTAACTTTTAGAACTCCATACTGTATAACCTTAGGCTGAGGACTTAAGTATTGATATCGAGAAGAATTAGGTCAGGTAGTAATCCACTGTGGATTATGCAGATGAACTCAATACAGGAGTTTTTTTTATGGCTGATGCAATCCAAAACGTTGACCTAGATAGCACCATCTCCGCCTTGCAAACAGACCTGACATCTATCCCCACCGACCAAGCCATGGCTATCATCAATACTTGGCAGCAACAACTCTCAGGAACTGACCTAGCTGAAGACTTGGGGGAACTGAAAGAGGCGCTTCTCAGTGGCGATGCGGCATCCATTGCGGATATTCTGGTTGATTTAGGCGAAGATACTCAAACCGCAGCAGCTAACGCTACCGGTAACATAGCCGATAAAGTGCAGCGACTCGGAGAAATGCTTTCTCAAGCTGGTAATTCTTTGGGCTAGTTGTAAATCTTTTCCACTCCATCTAGGATAGCAGACATAATGGGTATGAGCAACTGTGTCTCTACCCACAGTATAGAAGCAAACAGCCAAATAAGTTGTGTCCCTGAGTACATTGTGAACTGGCAAGTCTTAACTGATAATTGTTAAGGAACCTCACCCCGTCTTTGATTTCCCGTCAAAGTCTCCCCTGGGGTGGGGTTCTTTTTCAGGTTCATACAACAGTAAATATATGGGCTACAACTGCAAAATCCTGGCGGAACTTTATCAAAATACACTCCTCAATGACATACTGCCATTTTGGGAAACATATTCCCTGGACTGGGAGCATGGCGGCTATTTCACCTGTCTAGACCGCAGCGGTCAGGTTTATGACACAGATAAATTTATCTGGTTACAAAATCGCCAGGTGTGGACTTTCTCCATGCTATGCAACCAGCTAGAAAAACGCGAAACCTGGTTGGAAATTGCCAAAAATGGGGCGGATTTTCTGGCTCAACATGGCAGAGATGCTGATGGTAATTGGTACTTTGCCCTTACCCGTGCAGGTCAGCCACTGATAGAACCCTATAATATATTTTCTGATTGCTTTGCCGCCATGGCATTTAGTCAATACGCCTTAGCTTCTGGCGCAGACTGGGCTAAAGATGTGGCGCTGCAAGCCTATAACAATGTTTTGCGCCGTCAGGATAATCCTAAAGGCAAATATAACAAGACCCATCCGGGTACACGCCGCATGAAGTCCTTAGCTGTACCCATGATTTTAGCTAATCTCACTTTAGAAATGGCATGGCTGCTACCCAGTGAAACCCTTGAGAATGTCCTAGCTACCACTGTTAAAGAAGTGATGACGGATTTTCTTGACCAGGAACGGGGACTGATGTATGAGAATGTCACCCCTAACGGTTCTCACATTGATTGCTTTGAGGGGCGGTTAATTAATCCTGGTCATGGCATTGAGGCTATGTGGTTTATTATGGATATCGCTAGCCGGAAAAATGATACTGATACTATTAATCAAGCTGTTGATGTGGTGCTAAATATCCTCAATTTTGCCTGGGATAATGAACACGGCGGATTATATTACTTTATGGATGCACAGTGTCATCCCCCCCAGCAATTGGAATGGGATCAAAAATTATGGTGGGTGCATTTAGAATCTTTAGTTGCATTAGCCATGGGCTATCGCTTGACGGGGCGTGACTCTTGTTGGCAATGGTACCAGAAAATGCATGATTATACTTGGTCACACTTTGCTGATCCTGAAGGTGGGGAGTGGTTCGGTTATCTCAATCGTCGTGGGGAAGTGTTGTTAAATCTCAAGGGCGGTAAGTGGAAGGGGTGTTTCCATGTACCCCGTGCATTGTATCTTTGTTGGCAACAGTTTGCAGCGCTCAGTTAACTGGGATTTTTCCCAGTATAGCCTCTGTGCAGGGTCTGTGGGGAGTGGTACAGGTAAAAGAAGATGACAAAAGAGATTAATTTAATTGCTGTCGCGGAGAAATTCACACATCAAGGTCAGGTTGTAGCCATTCAGTCTTTGGGGAATGGTAATATTAATGAAACTTTTCTGGTAACTCTCAATTCTGCCAAGCTACAGCATTTTGTGTTGCAACGCATCAATACCCAAGTGTTTCGGCAGCCGGAATTGGTAATGCAGAATATGCGTATTGTTACAGATCATGTGAGCGATCGCCTTAAAGGTAGCCCAGTTAATCGCCCCTGGGAGTTTCCCCGGGTTTTATCAACTCAAGATAGTCAAGACCTGTGGTTAGATGAGAATGGCCGCTGCTGGCGAGCTATTAGCTTTGTGGAAAATACCCAATGCTTCGACACCCTGGAAGATAGTTACCGCGCCGCAGAAGTCGGCTATGCTTTGGGGATGTTCCATCACCTCATCAGTGACCTACCCCCGACAACACTAGCGGATACTTTACCAGGGTTTCATATTACACCACTTTATCTACAACAGTATGAGGATATCCTGGCAAAAACTCACCTACACCTATCACCAGAAGTCAATTATTGTTTACAATTCGTCAGCGATAGCACCAGTTTTGTAGACATTTTAGAAACTGCCATCGGCAAGGGTAAACTACCATTACGCCTGATCCACGGCGACCCTAAAATCAATAATGTGTTGTTTGATCGAGCGACTCACAAAGCAGTCAGCCTGATAGACCTGGATACCGTCAAACCGGGACTAATACATTATGATATTGGTGACTGCGTGCGATCGGGTTGCAATCCCCTGGGAGAAGAAACCCAGTATTGGGAAGAAGTGTATTTTAATACACAAATATGTCAGTTAATTCTACAGGGTTATCTGGCTGTGGCTCAAGGTTTTCTCACAGAGAATGACTACACCTACATTTATGATGCCATTCGGTTAATTACCTTTGAGTTGGGATTGAGATTTTTTACTGACTATTTAGCTGGGAATATCTATTTTAAAGTCAAATATCCAGAACACAATTTGGCTAGAGCTTTAGTTCAATTTAAGCTGACTGAAAGCATAGAATCTCAAGAAAGCACAATTCGCCAAATTATCCAAGATTTCAGATGATAAATCAGACATTTTCCTTACTACCCTTTCCCTCACAGCAATTCTTACCCAGGATACAGATTATAGGTAATATCCACCGATATGCAAATAAACTTACTCTGAATTACCAACTTATCGGTGACTTACAACAGCTTGTGATTCCTCCGTTATCAGATACACCAACCCGCCAGCATGAACTATGGAAAAATACTTGTTTTGAGTTTTTCTTGGGTATTAAAGGTCATCCACAGTATTGGGAGTTCAACCTTTCCCCTGCTGGAGATTGGAACGTTTATCACTTTGATGGATACCGTCAAGGGATGGGAGAGGAAACAGCTTTTGCTGTTCTTCCTTTTAGTATCCAAAATCAAGGCGATAGTTTAACCCTGCTTGTGGATCTTGATTTGGGTCCCATCATCGCCAGAGAACAGGAAATAGAAGCAGCAATTACTACTGTGATAGAAGATAAAAATAGTATTATTACTTACTGGGCATTAACTCATAGTGGGGTAGAGGCTGACTTTCATCGGCGAGATACCTTTATGATTGATTTGTAACTATTCATCACCAACGGGAAAAACTAACTCAAATTTAGTTCCTTGTAGCTGTGGGTAAGGGTATGTAGTGACATAATTTGTGATGATTTTTTGTAAAATTTCTGCATAACTCAAAGCTGCTGCTAGCTGTTCCCAGCTAGGAGTTCGAGAAAATTTAATTCCCCGTTCTTTAGCTGCTTGGCGACACCCATTATAAGAGCCATACTGTTGTAGAAGTTGATCTTTATCTATTAAATTGGGTGCAAAAGGTAAAGCAGCTATGGGGGTTTCATTGCTCTGGTAAACTTCCTGGTCTAGTTCATTTACAGCCACTTGCGCAACTGTGTAAATGGCGGCGGAATTGTGCAAGTCTCGTTGGTAATTGTCCTTGAGAACCTCTAACAGTTGATTGAGGCGTTTTTTACCCATGATTTTTATGACTCATTATCTAAAAGAGATTTTCCGATTGAACGGGGGTCTTGAGACATTTGTGGTTTTTGCTGTAGTTGCTCAGGGGTAAAAGGAGAGGAGGATACAGCAGATGGTAATTTTACTGTTTCCTGGGTCTTTTCTTCCCGCCACCATAGTACAATTGATTTAATTGCTTGCACCAATTTGAAGAACCTGCTGGGAAAAGATAAATAATTCCAGTGTGCTTGTTCTGGATTCTCAATATCTGAGACTGAATCAAAGGCTGTAGAAAGTTGGTCTAAATATCGACTCATTGAGCCAATTTCATTTTCCATTTCTACCACAGTCTGGCGGTAAACTTCGGCAAATTCTGTTTTTTCCTGTTTCAGTTGGTTAATGAGAACTTGCATCCGTTGTTTATGTTCTTTATTTCTACGGAGCAATTGGGAACGACTACGATTTGTGAAAACTAGACAATCTCGCATTTCTCGATACAAGATATCAACTTCATTGTTGTTAAGCCCCTCAATGGTTTTGGGAAACTCTGTGGCGGAACGAAACCGAGCAGATGATTGATTATTTTTTTGCACCATAGGATTATTTAATGTTTGCTTTTACCTACTTAGGGTTAAAAGCATCAACAGGTATGGGAACTTGAAGTTGATTCGTTGAAAGTAAATTTACATAATTATATCAATATAACTGTTAAATTATATATCACAATATGACTGTATTCTGAACCCCAATATTTTGATTTATCAATGCTTACCCTAATATCTATCTTGAGATAGATGACATAGATCACATACCAGTATTACTATTTTGCGCCTTTAGCCATGGATGGAATGCTGCTATATAAATCCTAGACAAGTCTAGACATTTATTTCTTACTTCAATGGGAGCATGGGAGCGGTTATCCCTCAGTAAGCTTTCAAGGTTTAGCCAACCTCGATAAGTTAATTGCTGCGTTTAAATCCCTGTCCATTGA
>NZ_JAQMTM010000175.1:0-4002 GCF_028331085.1 Anabaena sp. CS-542/02 | reverse complement strand
TTAACATCCAGACCAGGTAAAAAACCAACCCCACCAATTAAAACCTCAAACACGGGGTTAGTTTGCAGCAGTTCTATTAGGCTGAATGTATAACCTAAGTCTGACCACCCTGTGGATGAAAAAATACGGAAATTATCTAATGGAGAGACATCATCATTGAGAATTGTCCCTGTAGCACTATCAAAAAACTGCTGGTTTAGTTCATCCAGACCCCGGAAGGCTTCTTCTGCTGTCTCAAAAATGTAGTACATATTTTTATAGTTTGTTTACGTAAGCAGTTAACAGTAATTCATTCACTGGGGGATTGCGCAAAGCGCAGTATAGTAGGCGATCGCGCCAGCGCTGCACTCAGCTTGCACTTCCAAGCTGGGTGCAAGCTAAAAAGTCCCTTGACTGGATATATAAATTTTTAATATTGGTGAATACTCGTGACTGGCACAACATACTCATGGGTTGTTTGATAACTTTTCAACGGGTAAATCTGATTGTAGGGAACACCAAAAGCCAAAAAATTAAGTTCCCTTTCTTTCCTATAGGATAGTTGACTTGGAGTAAACCCCTATTGGATACAGTATTTGTAAATTTTAAAACATTCTTTCCCCTGGACTAAATATTGATTTAATCACAATCTAAGAATACCACAATTAACTTACCTTTAGTTTACAAGTGCATTTTTTTATCTTGTGGCATCAGTGATACTATTTAGGTAATCTTGTCATCTATCTTTAGATAGATTTTTTAGGAAGCCAGGGAATAAATTAAGAGTCTCATAGCTAAAGCCCACTGCAAGGGGACTAGTGGGTTATCTAGAATACTCAACCGTCAACAGACTTTGTACTGTTTTCCTCCCTTGTCTCCTTGTCCACCAAGTCTTACCCTCACGACAATGTAAAAAACCTACCCTTGTAAGCCCCCCATCAGCGATCGCACCACCAGCGAAATAGCCCAGAGTCCCCAACGCAGAAATATCACAGTCATTCGCGGATAACCTGGTCATCTATTCCAGTCGGATTTATCCGACTTTAGCTATCAGACAGGGGTTTCTAACCCCTGGCTCTCTGTCTGTCAACCGTCAACCAATATGGCTAATCTCAAAGCAATACGCGATCGCATTCAGTCAGTCCCATCAGCGATCGCACTACCACCGAAATCACCCAGAGTCCCCAACGCAGAAATATCACAGTTATTCGCGGATAACCTAGTCATCTATTCCAGTCGGATTTATCCGACTTTAGCTATCAGACAGGGGTTTCTAACCCCTGGCTCTCTGACTGTCAACCGTCAACCAATATGGCTAATCTCAAAGCAATACGCGATCGCATTCAGTCGGTCCCATCAGCGATCGCACCACCAGCGAAATTTAAGCGTTTCAAGGCTTCCCCCTGCTATAATTGCGGGCGATCGCACTGCGCCAAGGAGCAATATTAGTCATTGCTTAAAAATTTCTCCACACAACGCACAAATATTTCTACACCCATAGCTAAGGCTGTTTCATCAAAATCAAATCGGGGATGATGATGGGGATAATCCAGATTTTTCTGGGGGTTAGCAGCACCCAGGAAGAAATAACAGCCAGGAACTTCTTGTAAAAAGAATGACATATCCTCACCCCCCATAGTTTGACAGGTGGGGACAATACCTAAAGGGGTTTCTACTACCGCCGCTGCTACTGACCTGACTAGTTCCGCCATATGAGCATCATTAATTACGGGGGGGTAAAGATTCCAGTATTCTAAATCATATTTTGCCCCATGACTTTGGCAAACCCCGGCAATGATTGACTCAACTCGCTGGTGAAAGAATCCGGCTAAATCTGGGTTAAAATACCTGATAGTACCACTCATGCGGGCAGTATCAGCAATTACATTTAGTTTTGTGCCAGCGTGAAGTTCTCCCACGGTCACCACGGCGGAATCTATGGGGTTGACGTTCCGGGCGACAATGGTTTGCAGGGCATTGACAACCTGGGCTGCCACCACGATAGAATCAATGGTTTGATGGGGCATAGCACCATGTCCACCTTGACCTAAAATGGTACAATTAAAACATTCTACAGATGCCATTAACGCCCCAGGGCGTACGCCTACTGTACCTAATGGTAAATTATTCCATAGGTGCAGGCCAATGATGGCATCTACATCGGGGTTTTTTAGTACCCCCTGTTTAATCATCGGTTTGGCTCCCCCTGGGCCTTCTTCCGCTGGTTGAAAGATGATTTTGACAGTGCCACTCAAGTTGTGACGGTGCTTGTGTAAGTGGTAAGCTGTACCCAGGGCGATCGCCGTATGTCCATCATGTCCGCAAGCGTGCATCACGCCGTCATGTTGGGATTTATAGCTGACATCATTTAGTTCTTGAATGGGTAAAGCGTCCATATCAGCACGAATGGCTAATACTTTCTCACCACCGGGTTGATTCCCCTGAATTATGGCTACAATACCAGTTTCCGCTATACCTGTCTCATGGTCAATCCCCCATGCTTGCAACTTGCTAGAAACTAACTGTGCTGTGAGTCGTTCTTGAAATCCCAACTCTGGTTTTTGATGTAGTTGTCTGCGCCATTCTACTAGTTGGGGTTCCAAGGCGCGAATTTCTAGACGAACAGCAGATAAATCAACAGCAGAATGGGGAAAACTAGAAACCATAATTAATCAAGTCCAGGTCGTTTCAGTAAGGCTAAATGAAGATATTTTCCCAGTGTACTCTTGGTCAAAAAGTTCAACTTGCATAAAACTGGAAAGTCTCAAGGGAACAGGGAACAGGGAACAGGGAACAGGGAACAGGGAACAGGGAACAGGGAACAGGGAACAGGGAACACCGCAGGAATGGGGAATGGGGAATGGGGAACACACCCAATACACCCAACACACCCCACCCTAACCGGAGGGTTAGGGTGGGTTCAAATAATATTCGATACACTAATCATGACTTGACAAACATCCTCTCAGAGCCAAATTCCTGATTACCTCAATCTTTCCCACTGGAGAGTTGAGGCTACATGGGCAAGTTGATCCAAATCTGCTAGATTATCTAAGTAAGGTAAACAACCTAAAACCGGTGTATTAGTTAAAGATTGAATTAAATCTGACGGGGTTAAATCAGCAATTTCCCCCTCATTCCGGGGCTGCACACAGTTAAGAATAATACCTCTGAGATTTACCTTTGATTGCCGAGCCAATGCTACATTAGCCACAGCTTGGGCGATCGCACCTAGTCGGACTGGTACTACTAAGACTGTAGGTAAACGCCAATCACCGGCTAAATCAGCCACGGTCAACTCATCGGTAATCGGTGAACCTAAACCCCCTAAAGCCTCTACGAAAACAAAATCACGCTGCGATCGCAATTGAGTGAAAGCTTGCCATACTAAGGCTAAATCCACAGAGCGATTTTCCTTGGCGGCGGCGATGGGGGGGGCTAGAGGCGCGTTAAAATATAAAGGGGTAATTTCCTCCGATGACTGCTGTAAAGAAAATAACTTTTGATATAATTCGCGATCGCCCACACCTGACTGAATGGGTTTCATGATTCCCCAAGTCTGCTGGGGGTAATACTTTTGGTAATAAGCTGCCAAAGCCGTGGTTACAACAGTTTTGCCAGCGTCGGTATCAGTACCAGTAATAAATAATGTGTTTAACAATGTGTTTAACAATCTCTTCGGCGATTACTTTCTAAATATAGTCATCCTATTTGACTTGAGAAATTATCAGTGAGGAAAGGGAACAGGGAACAGGGAACAGGGAACAGAAATTGTTCATGAATCATTTAAGATTGCCATATGCACATATTAAGCCAATTGTAATATATTCTCTACCGTTCGTGTTAAACTGAACAAATCTCCATCTGTTCAAAATGACACTCTATAAAGGCATAACCTTTATTGGTGTAACGGCGACACTCGCTATCCCATTTGCAAAAGCATTTGGGAATACTTTTCTTATAATATTAGCTGACCCATTGCAATCTGCATTTAGGAGGATTCCTTGAGCCGATTTGAATAGA
>NZ_JAQMTM010000174.1:0-26145 GCF_028331085.1 Anabaena sp. CS-542/02 | reverse complement strand
TCCGTAGATTAAGGAGCCAGCTACTGGTTCGCGGATACCATCGATGTCTACAGGAGGAGCAGCGATGAAGGCGATAATAAAGCAGGTGGTAGCAGCTAGGAGGGTGGGGATCATGAGGACGCCGAACCAACCGATGTAAATCCGGTTTTCGGTGCTGGTGATCCATTCGCAGAAGCGATCCCATACGTTGGCGCTTTGGCGCTGTTGTAAGGTTGTGGTCATTTGTTTATGATTGCTTTTGTTTTTATGAGTTGAGTAGGTAAGCTTGCCTACTTGAATACTACCTTAGAGGAAAAGTTTTGATTTGTAAAGGGATTTTAATTAAAGTTTTCTGATGAACAAGATTTGTATTTCTAATGAATCGCATCCCAGACACGATTCAATCAGGTTTCATCAACCAGGGGGCCACTCCATGGGTCTTCCTCCCAGGATATGTAAATGTAAATGGTAGACAGTTTGACCACCATCAGCGCCGTTATTGATGACTACACGATAACCGTTATTTAATCCAGCTGCTGCGGCCACTTGTTGGACGGTTAATAGAAGATGTCCTAATAGAGCTTGATCCTGAGGTTCAGCATCGGCTAATTTAACAATGGGTTTTTTGGGAATGACAAGGATGTGAACTGGTGCTTGAGGGTTAACATCTGTAAAGGCTAAAGCCAAATCATCCTCATAAACGATGTTTGCGGGGATTTCCCGACGGATGATTTTACCGAAAATGGTATCTTTGGTTTCACTCATGTGGTTTTACCTAATATATCTGTTAGAGGATGTTTGATAAGTCATGATTAGTGTATCAACTATTGTTTGACCCCACCCTCACCTTTCCCTTTATAAGGGAAAGGAGATTGGATTTGATTGTTTCGGTTCCCCATTCCCCATTCCCCATTCCCCATTCCCCATTCCCTGTTCCGGTGTTCCCTAAGATAAAAATTACCTGTTTAATACTTTCCAAACATCCTCTTAGAAATTTTAGGGGATAGTTGGGTGAGGTGGCGTTAGCGATCGCTTACCGTAGGTATCGCTTTTTTCCAGAGAAAAAGTTAAGCTGTAGTTTATTCGGTGCATCTATAGCTTTATTTATGGTCAAACCTGCGGATGTCAGTACCAAACGAACCTGTAATCATTAATTAATCAAACATTGAATTGAGAATAAAGTAATGCGTAAAGCGAGATAAATAGATAAATATAGTCATCCTATTTGACTTGAGAAATTATCAGTGAGGAAAGGGAACAGGGAACAGGGAACAGGGAACAGAAATTGTTCATGAATCATTTAGGATTGCTATATTGCTCACATATTACCAGCTTGAAAAATCTGTTGGGCAGTCAAATTCAAATCTGGAAAAGTTGGTGATATTATCTTTTCATCATTTCTAAACTGCGTTACTTGATACTCACCATCAATCAACAAGTAAATAGATATAGTAGGTTGTTTAGGACTACCTATATAACGAATACCTCCTAAACCTAAATAATCAATAATCCAATATTCAGGAATGCCAATCTCTTCATAATCTCGTAATTTAGTTAAGTAGTCATCACGCCAATTTGTACTAACAACCTCAACAATTAAGGGAATAGAAGCAGCTTGAGTTACAGTTGATTGTTTTTGCCATAGAGGTTCATTGACTAAATTAGTTTTGTTTAATAATAAAATATCTGGTACATAACCCGATTCGCTTTCAGGTGGTTTGACTAATGCTTGTTTAGGAATGGAATAAGATAACTTGAGTCTTTTGTACTCAGTTACTAATTCTTCTATCAAGAATCCTATGATATCTTCATGTGGTCCTAATGGTTGTGACATTTCCACAATTACTCCATTATGCAGTTCATAGCGTTCTCCATCTGGTTTCCAATCTGCAAATTCTGCAAAGGTTACTGGTTTTTGTAAAACTTGAACCATGATTTATATACCTTAACTTCACCGTTATGGATGATTTAATTATACTTGATAGAAAATGAATTCTCCCAACTATCAATTACCAGGGCATCACATCATCTAACCGCAGTTGCAGGGAGAGTAAAAGAGGCTTAACGGGTGACAAGGCGGTTAAACAGCTTGTTTCATAAGGGATAGAGCCTGAAAGCCCCGTTGAAAAAAGAGGCATTTATGTATTAAGTAACTTTATTTACTTATTTCGGAATATTAAATGTTTATTTGTATTCAATGCAGCTAAATAAAGTATTTTCAGCATCTTCATGGGTATCAATAGCTTGTTTAATAAAATCTATCAACTCCAAATAAAATAAGTATTTATACTGTTATGCGGGGCGGGGTAAATGACAGCATACACTGATAAAAAATTCATCCACCAAAAGACATATTTTCTCAACCCAATACTTTTTTGTAAACACGGTAACTTACACCATGATTCGTCGTTTTGCCTTAGCTTCCGCCATCTTAATCGCTGCCGGTTCTGCCGCTCCAGCAATGGCAGATACAGCAACAAGTAATATAAATTTATCAGCTACTGTGCCTGTTAGCTGTACTATTTCTACGAGTCGACTTGCATTTGGCGCTTATGACCCAATTGGTACTAATGCTACTACTGCCTTAGATATAAACTGATCTCTGACAACAACTTGCACTAGTGGTGCTTCAGCAACTATTACTTTAGGTCAGGGTAATAATCCTGCTTTAGAGTCTACTGATGCTGGCCCAATGCGTAGGCTTAGTGCAGGTGGTAGTAATTATCTTCAGTATGTCATTTTCAAAAACGCAGAGCGCAGTGATTTTTTGGGAAATACTGACGGTACTGGTGTATCAGTTATCTGTTAATATCTCTGGTAGTATTATCGGCATAGGAAATAGTGTTTTTCTTGCTCCTCCTGTCACCCAAAGCTTTGCACTCATACAAGTTCCAGGGGTGAGGGGTGTGCGTGGTTACAGTAATAATCAGGAAGTTGGACGCACTGATTCTCGCGGTAATTTAATAATTACTAATCTGCGCCCTTACAATGGGAATAATTTAAAAATCCCAGATCAGGATATTCCTTTAAACTACAAAATTGATGCTAATGAAAAAGTAATTACTCCACCTTTTCGAGGTGGGGCGGTTGTGCGTTTTCCTGTGCAACTAATTCAGAGTATTGTTGGTACTTTGTCGGTAGAAACATCAGGAAAAACTGTAATTCCGTCCTATGGTCAGTTAAATATCACTGTGAATAATCAAATTATTAACTCACCTATTGGTAAGGAAGGAGATTTTTATTTAGACAGTGTTGCTCCGGGAAAATATGCAGCTAATGTGGACTATGAAGGCGGTATTTGTAATTTTGAGCTAACTATTCCCCAGTCTCAGGAACAAATGGTTAATTTAGGTAATTTAAAGTGTATCATTCCTTAGAGGCTGTTTTAAAAGTTTTTAATAACATTTGTATTCGGTGATTTCACTCATTGTTAATTTACCTGAAAATCTGGTTTGATATAATTAGGGTTTATTCATATATGAACAATGCTGGCTAGAGTCTGGAGTGCATCTATTGTTGGTATTGACGCTGTAAAAGTGGGTGTGGAAGTTGATGTTTCTGGTGGTTTACCGGGAATTGTAATTTTAGGTTTACCAGATTCGGCGATTCAAGAATCAAAAGAACGGGTAAAAGCAACTTTGAAAAATGCGGGTTTTGCTTTTCCCATGAGAAAGATTGTAATTAACCTCACTCCCGCAGATTTAAGGAAAGAAGGACCTGCTTTTGATTTACCTATTAGTGTGGGAATTTTAGCTGCTTCTGAACAAGTAAACCCTGATTTATTAGGGGATTTTTTATTTTTAGGTGAAGTTTCTTTAGATGGTAGTTTGCGTCCGGTTGCTGGTGTTTTACCTATTGCTGCAACTGCTGAGAAAATGGGAATTTCTGGTTTAGTTGTTCCTGTTGACAATGCTCAAGAAGCTGCCGTTGTTCAAGGATTAAATGTTTATGGTTGTCATCATATTTCTGATGTAGTTGATTTACTAAATAATCCGGGCAAATTCCAACCTGTTAAATTAAATGAAAACCCAAAGACATTAGCAGCAACATCTTTAAATTTAGCAGATTTACAAGATGTCAAAGGACAAGCTCATGCACGTCGAGCTTTAGAAATTGCTGCTGCTGGAGGACATAATTTAATCTTTGTCGGACCGCCGGGGAGTGGTAAAACAATGTTAGCAAGACGGTTACCAGGAATTTTACCACCTTTGGAGTTTGCCGAGTCCCTAGAAGTTACTCGCATTCACTCTGTAGCTGGGTTATTAAAAAACCGCGGCTCCTTAGTGCGCGATCGCCCCTTCCGCAGTCCTCACCATTCAGCATCGGGACCTTCTCTAGTTGGGGGTGGGAGCTTTCCCCGTCCAGGAGAAATTTCTTTATCTCACCTAGGGATTCTGTTTCTGGATGAGTTAACCGAATTTAAACGGGATGTTTTAGAATTTCTGCGCCAACCCCTAGAGGATGGCTATGTGACAATTTCCCGCACCAGACAATCTGTAATGTTTCCAGCGCAGTTTACCCTAGTAGCTAGTACAAATCCCTGTCCTTGTGGTTTTTATGGTGATACCATTCAACCATGTACCTGTTCACCTAGGCAACGAGAAAATTATTGGGCCAAGCTTTCGGGTCCGTTAATGGATCGTATTGACTTACAAGTTGCAGTGAATCGCTTAAAACCTGAAGAAATTACCCAAGAACCCACAGGAGAGGCTTCGGCTTCAGTTTTAGCAAGAGTCAAACAAGCACGCCATCGCGCCATTACCCGTTTCCAAGCCGAAGCAAATCTGCGTTGTAATGCTCAAATGCAAAGTAAGCATCTGCAAAAATGGTGTAAGTTAGATGATTCTAGTCGCAGCTTATTAGAAGCAGCAATTAGAAAACTGGGGTTATCCGCCAGAGCCAGCGATCGCATCCTCAAAGTAGCGCGGACAATTGCAGATTTAGCCGCCGAAGATGAAATTAAAGCCAATCATATCGCCGAAGCAATTCAGTATCGGACTATCGACAGAATGCAGTGAAATTTTTTGCCTATTAAACTGTAGAATATGACAGTTGTATTCTGCCGCGAACGTTGATTGAGCGTTATACTTTGCCCGAAATGGGCAACCTGTGGACTGAATCTTACAAATTAAAAACCTGGCTACAGGTAGAGATTGCAGTTTGTGAAGCCCAAGCTGAACTGGGTTATATCCCTGCTCAGGCAGTGGAGGAAATTAAAGCTAAGGCGAATTTTGACCCGAAGCGAGTCTTAGAAATTGAAGCTGAAGTCCGTCATGATGTCATTGCCTTTTTAACTAATGTCAATGAATATGTAGGTGATGCTGGACGCTATATTCATCTAGGGTTAACCAGTTCCGATGTCTTAGACACAGCTTTAGGATTGCAACTAGTTGCTAGTCTCGATGTTATATCCGAACATCTAGAAAATTTGATTCAGGCAATTCGCCAAAAGGCGCGAGAACACCGTAATACAGTCATGATTGGCCGTTCCCACGGGATTCATGCTGAACCCATGACCTTTGGTTTTAAATTAGCTGGATGGTTAGCAGAAGTGCTGCGCCATCAAGAAAGGCTCAAAGTCCTACGGGAAACCATCGCCGTGGGTAAAATTTCCGGTGCAGTGGGAACCTATGCTAATATTGAACCACGGGTGGAAGCCATCGCTTGCCAAAAACTGGGACTCAAAGCTGATACAGCCTCGACACAAGTTATTTCTCGCGATCGCCATGCCGACTACGTGCAACAATTGGCCCTAGTTGCTGCATCCATTGAACGCTTTGCCGTAGAAATTCGCAACCTCCAAAAAACAGACGTTTTAGAAGTTGAAGAATTTTTCGCCAAAGGTCAAAAAGGCTCCTCAGCAATGCCTCACAAACGCAACCCCATCCGTTCCGAAAGGCTAACAGGAATGGCGCGCCTAGTGAGAAGTCATGCGGGAGCAGCCCTAGAAAACGTCGCCCTATGGCATGAACGGGACATTTCCCATAGTTCGGTAGAACGGGTGATTTTACCAGATGCTTGCATTTTAACACATTTTATGCTAGTTGAAATCACAGAACTGGTAAAAAACCTCCTAGTCTATCCAGAAAACATGGCGCGGAACCTCAACTGTTACGGCGGTGTGGTGTTTAGCCAAAAAGTCCTACTAGCCTTGATAGACAAAGGACTAAAACGAGAAGAAGCCTATGGGATTGTCCAAGAAAGCGCCCATGCTGCTTGGAACAAACCAGAAGGAAACTTCCACGACCTCATCACTCAAGACCCCCGTGTAACTCAAAAGTTATCACCTGCAGAAATTGCTACCTGTTTTGACCCACAACAACACCTGCGGCATTTAGATCAAGTTTACCAAAGACTAGATATTTAGAAACAAGTAGGCACAGACCACCACCAGAGCAAAGAGAAAGGGACAATCAAAAGTTTTCCTTCTCTTTGTTCCCTGGTGCGGTTCCCAAAAAAAAAGATAAAACCCAGAATCAATACACCTCAACTCTAGCCAAACCATAGGGAACCTCGTGAGCAAAGCCCACATGGTCACCAGAAACTTGATAGTAGAACACTCCCTGGGGTGTCGGTACAAATCCTAAATCCCTGATAGCAATTTCTATGTTAGTTCCCGAAGCCACAGGTTGAGCAAAATTGATTTTCAAGCTGTCCTCTTCCCTAGAAACCTCTGCATCAATAGTTGCACCCGACTCATCAGTGACCTGAATATTATCACCAATATCCATAAGTTCCGACGGACGAATAGTAACGCTAGATAAAGGTTGTTCACCAGTATACAGACTAATGTAATGCCTATCAGTTAAACCAGTAGTACCGCTAATCCGAGGAGCATTCTGATCATACTCGATTTCTTGACCCTGAGCTATAGCCGGAACACCCATAGATGCGATCGCTAAACTTAAAGTCCATAAGCAAATCAATTTTTTCATCATCCAACTCCAATAAATAGAATTGTTCAGAATCAATCAACCTCACAGAAGACAGATCCCAAAAACATTCATCTGTGGTTAATTAATTCCGACAATTTGTGGAGACAAGAGAACTCAGTCATCTGAGAACCTGTTAAATTTCAAGTTACAAAACTTAAAAATAGATTACGTCTTACCAACGGGATATTTAGTGCGCAGTTATCATCTGAAAGTATGATTTTAATAGAAGCGGGGGCGTAAAGTGCTACGTCCCCATAGAGAGAATTACTATCACTGCAAAAGGCCAATCAGATGTAGCAAACCATGGCCAGTAACTAGCTCAATCATTAAAGCAATAAAACCAAGCATAGCAATACGACCATTCCAGACCTCGGCGCTGGTAGTCATACCCCATTCCCAGTTCTCCTGGGGATACATTTTCACCTTTTTCTTCATTTGTGCAGCTTGGGAAAGCTTGAAACTGGGCTTTTCCACGGACTCAATTACCAGTTCCGCCAGTGCTTGAATAAATACCGGATGAGTATTAGGAGCTGCAGCACGACGGAAGTTATGGATTCCTACATCTTCGGCTATTTCCCGATATTCAATATCAATTTCTTGCAGAGTCTCAATGTGTTCTGAGACAAAACTGATCGGTACAACAACCAAATCTTTTACACCTTGTGCGCCAAGTTGTTGCAGCGCATCTTCAGTATAAGGCTGGAGCCATTCTACCGGACCCACACGACTTTGGTAAGCTAATGTATAAAGATTGGGTCGATTGAGAGTCTGCATAATTAGAGCAGTACATTCCTCAATTTCTTGCTCATAGGGGTCTCCTGCTTCTTCAACATAGCTTTTTGGCACACCATGAGCGCTGAAAAAGATATGAGCCTCATCGGGGTTGGGACATTGGTCTAGTTCTTGGGCGATGAGTTCCGCCATCACCTGGAGATAGCTGGGTTGTTTGTACCAAGAGGGAATGACAGTATAGTCCGTGGGCTGAAGTTCTGGCTGTTCTCGCCAAAGTTTTTCTAACAGCCGAAAACTAGAACCACTCGTACTAATAGAAAATTGTGGGTAAAGTGGTAGAATTACTAGCTGTTCAATTTTATCTTGAGCAATTTGGGCGATCGCCTCCTCTGTGTAAGGATGCCAATAACGCATTCCTACATAGATATTTACTTCTTGTCCCAAATCACCCAACTTTTGTTTGAGAGCTTCTCCTTGAGCCTCCGTGATTCGCCGCAGTGGGGAACCGCCACCAATTTGCTTATAATTAGCTTGAGATGTTTTGGTGCGCCGTGAGGCAATAAACCAAGCTAGGGGTTTTTGCAGCCAGCGAAACGGTAGGCGAATAATTTCTGGGTCGGAAAATAGGTTATACAAAAACGGACCGACATCCTCTAACTTATCAGGCCCACCGAGATTGAGTAATAAAACGCCTACACGACTCATAGCAGTTATTTTCCCCCAATCCTTTCAGATTTTGTACTAATGTTAACAATTATATCTTTATTAAATATAAAGCTTTCTAGTCAACAAAGATAGAATGTCAACAATCTTAAAACATTGGTGTCAACTATATCGACGGTTTGACACTGCTATGGCTAAAACAGCTTGCAGTGAGCCGTCATTATTTGAGACCACCCTAATGGTTAAAAAGTGCAATTTTTGATAATTAGTTTACATAATTTCACATATTGCCATGTAGGTTAAAAATAACGCTGTAATAGACCAATTAACACTTCTGGGGTTTCTAGATGGGGTAATACTCCTGTCTGGGCGATCGCATAAAAATCACCAATTGCGGCTGTATTGAGACTAGCTAAACGTCGCCCTAACTTAATGCTAGTAAATTGTGCCGCCTCCCCCCAAAACATCACCGTGGGAATTTGCAGTTGCTGGATGTACAAACTCAAATCAAAATAAAGGTCTCCCCGTAAAAACGCCAAAGCCGAAAACTTAGCATCAGGCTGTTGTGCAGAAGTTAAATAAGCGGCCACAATTTCTCGAGAAACCCGCTGTGGTTTAGCAAACAGAAAATTTTGCAAAAAATTTCTCACAGCAATTTCATTTTCAGCCCCCAGAGTATAAATGAAATTATCCAATAAGGGGGCATTAATAATTGGTAATGGTAACCTACGTCCACTCCCCTGGCCAAAGTCATCAAACCCAGATGGACACACCAAAAACAAGCTTTGAAATAAATCAGGATAGCTAATAGCCAGACGAATAGTAAAAGCCGCAGTCAAAGAAGAAGCCACCACCGTTACTGGTTGGCGGCAAGTTTGGCGGATAAACTCGTTAATAGTAGTCAAATAATCGCTAATTTGATAATTCCGCACTGGATGAGCAGAAGCACCCCAACCAATTAAATCAGGTGCTAAGACTCGGTGGGTAGGTGCAAAAGCCGGATAAACCTTAGACCACTCATAAGCAGAAGCGCCACCGCCAAAATTATGCAGAAACAGTAAAGGTGGTAAATCTTCACTATCAGCATTTAACCAGGGTGCAGTGGTCTGAGTATAGTAAACCATAGCCCCGAGGGATGTGTTAATCACTTTCTCCCCAAAGCCGGGAGGTTGAAACTGCAGCATGATCAATTTTTTCCAGTCAAATGAACCAGTGTATCGAGTTGCTCACCACGAATTTGATAAGCTGTACCAAAACCAATCACAAAACGACCAGCACTAGGAGTTAAGCGAAAAATCCGAAAATCAGGTAAACTGCGGAAAACTGCAATTAATTCTCCAAAACGGGCTTGAAATTCAGCCACAATTTGGTTCCAAGCCTCAGTTTCACGCTCCATCAAAGTAGCAGTACAATCAAAACTCAAACGGCGACGGGCAAAAATTTGGTCACATTTAGATTCATCCTCAATAAATAACACACTCACATGAGGATTCACATGGAGATTTTGGGTGTGGGTGGATAGACCACTCACATAGATATAAATATTTTTAGCTTCATCCATGACAAAAGGCGCATAACTAGCATTAGGTATTCCTTCTGTGCTAACAGTACCAATAATTATACTTTCGACTGTTTGGGGAAAACTTTCATACTCAGCTTGAGCTTTTTCAATTTGGCTCATAAATCAACGTTTAACCTAAGTTCCAGAGCGATCGCATTTATTGTACTGGTTATCTAGCCATGTGAGCTGAATCCCGCAGCTAAGGCTGGGGGCTGGTGATGGTTCGGTTATTATATTATGTAACAGTAAAAATTATGAGGACGCGATTGTGGCTGACAAAAATCGTTCTCAATGGGACTTAGGGAGGTTTATTGACACCCTAACCTATTTCGAGGTGTTTCCTTTGCTTAACTGGGTACAGCAGTTAATTAAAGGTCGTCCTAGTGATGATGGAAATCTACCCAATGGAGGAACAAATGTGGGTGTAATACTGGTAGCAGGTGCCACAGGTGGAGTGGGTAAACGAGTGGTGCAGCGACTTTTGGCAGCAGGTCATCAAGTCCGCGCCCTTGTACGGGATATTGACAGAGCCAGGTCAATACTCGGTAATGATGTTGACTTAGTAGTTGCGGACATCACTAAACCGGAAACTTTAACCCCTATGGTGATGGCTAACGTCAAAGCCCTAATTTCTTGTACTGCAGTCCGTGTGCAACCAGTGGAAGGGGATACACCCGATAGAGCCAAATATAATCAAGGTATAAAATTTTATATGCCTGAGATTGTGGGTGATACTCCCGAAAATGTGGAATATCAAGGCGTGAAAAACCTGGTAACAGCTGCGGCTCAATATCTCCCCCCAGCTAATGAAAGACTCATCTTTGATTTTACTCACCCCTCGGCTGAATTAAAGACTATTTGGGGGGCAGTGGATGATGTGGTTATGGGTGGTGTGAGTGCCAGTAATATGCAACTGTTGGAAAATACAGCGGTGTTTGCAGGGAATGTTTCCACGGCTAACTCTGGGGGGTTTGCTTCGGTGAGAACCAAGAATTTTCAACCTCCCTTTGATTTATCTGGTTACGAAGGTGTAGAATTACGTGTCAAGGGTGACGGTCAACGTTATAAACTCTTTTTAAGAACAGATACTAAATGGGATGGGGTTGGTTACAGTTATTCCTTTGATACTGTAGATAATACTTGGATAAATATTCGTGTTGCTTTTAAAGATTTAGTTCCCGTCTTTCGCGCTAAGGTGCTGCAAGACTGTCCGCCTATTGATACTAGTAGAGTCTCCTCATTTCAACTGATGTTAAGTAAGTTTGAATATGATGGGGCTTTAAATCCCAAGTTTTCAGCGGGTGGTTTTGCTTTACACATTCAATCTATCAAAGCATACGGTGGGGAGACTTTACCCCAGTTTGTCCTGGTTAGTTCCGCTGGTGTGACTCGTCCGGGAAGACCAGGAATTAATTTAGATGAAGAACCCCCAGCAGTCAGATTAAATGACCAGTTGGGAGGAATTTTGACATGGAAGCTGAAGGGGGAAGATAGTTTAAGAGCCAGTGGTATTCCCTATACGATTATTAGACCTTGCGCTTTAACTGAGGAAGTGGGGGGTAAGGAATTAATCTTGGAGCAGGGTGATAATATTAGAGGTAAAATTAGCCGCGATGATGTGGCGGAGCTTTGTGTGCGATCGCTAGAGCAATCAAAGGCGCGTAATATCACCTTAGAGGTGAAATCAGGAGAAAATACTGCTAATGATATCAATTGGCAACAGCTATTTTCTCATTTACAGCCGGATTGATCAATGCACCGAGGAGAAACAGACAAAGGAGGATACTTATAGCAATTAGCGGTAACAAGTCCATTTATCTATCGCCAAGAACTCTCAATATTCATTCTCGGCACAAATAAGACTCATTACCGCGCTGCTTTACCTAGCTATCCTAGCAAACTTGAAAAAGCAAGACCAATTAGGCTCTAACCTTCAACAGTCAACTTACCAACCATACCAGCACCACGGTGAGGTTCGCAATAGAAGGTGTACACCCCAGCAGGTGCGTCTGCGGGAATTGTGGTGGTTTGGCGTTGACCAGGACTCATCAGTAATTGCTTGTGAGACAACCCTTTAGCCAAGTCAGCACTCTTAGCAGGGTTTTGGGCTGGGTCGAAGACAACGTTATGGGGAGGAACTTTGTTGTTTACCCACTCAATAGTGTCGCCTGCTTTAACTTTCAGTTCTTTAGGTTCAAAGGCGAGCATTCCTTTGTCGCTACCTAGTTTGACCCGGAAGGTTTCAGCTGAAGCGCTGGGTGTGAAAATGACGAAGCTGCTAACAACTAAAAGAACTGTCAACACTGATAAAGTCAAACGTCGCCAGCTTGCAGCAAATAATTTCATGGCTTTCTCCTAACTATAGTTTTTATTTCCCTTTCCCATTTTAAATAAAATTAACCTCAAAATATGACAATCTGTCGTAGATAAAATTTTTTTTTTACAATTGGCGCTAAATCATGAGCATATCTTGTGTAATTCCAGAGAATTACCCGGAGTCTTTACACTCAATAGCTTATGGCTAGATTGACGATTTTCACAGCAGGTTTTGCCAATTTTGAAGTAGGGACAAAATAAATTATCCCTACATAAACTCCATCCGAAAGGTTTGACCGGGAAAGTAGAGAGGCTTTTGACTTGATGTGTACTCAGTACCCGGCTAAAAGTTATCTCTTGGGAATTTAGTAATAAATCTTACCGCCTCCCCACTTATCACCAACTATCTTTGGTTGTAGCAGAATATGACCAGCGATCGCAACTAGGTCATCTTCGGTGAGATTTCTCATTTCTGTGAAAATATCCGCACTCTTGAGGCTGGGGTGTAACTCAGAAATTTCCTCTTCTCCATCATAGGTGGTGGGATTTTTCATATAGTCCACCAATCCCTCAATATTATCCCGCTTTGGTGTTGCCAGTGCCAGAGCTTCAGGTTCTAGTCCCACATTTTGGTTAGTCTTGGTAACACCCCCAGCATGACATTGGGCGCAAGCGTATTGAAATAAGCGTTTACCTTCTTTTACTTGTTTAAGGCTCAGTACAACCTGGTCACCCTGGTCATTTAATTTCACTGTTCTAATAGCTTCGTCCAGTTCCAATGCTGTGGCGCCACCGACCGCCAACTGAAACGTCAGCAAAATGGTAACAACAACACCAATTAGTCTTTTAAACATGTTTCCCCTCAAAGATGATAACGCTCAACACAGCTAATAAAGCGATGCTCAATCTCCATGTTGCCATTAGCTCAAGCCTGAAATAGCCCTTAACGTGACCACCCTTCGTGATGTGGGAAGTAATTCCCCTTTTAGCTTTTCTCGGCAATTTCCAGGTTATACAGAGAAAACACTCTTTCTACAGTAACACTGTAGTCTGTTGCTATCTCTGCGATCGGTAGGTTTGCAAAACCCATAATAGTGATTAGCACAACAGATAGAGATTGAGTCGCTCTAATACCAATATCATGTTCAGAGTCCAATTTGTTGCCTAAAATCTGGTTACAGTTGACGTGGGAGCAAAGGCTAATAAGTCAATATCAACTTCATATTATTTAATATTACCATCAACCTTTTCCCCCGGTAAATGTGGCACCTTGAATAAAATAGCGGTTAAAAAATGCATAAATCCCCAAAGCCGGTAAAGTGAAGACCATAGAAGCAGCCATAATGTAATTCCAATAGCTGATATATTGACCTTTGAAGCTGTTCAGTCCCAACGGGAGAGTAAACATTTCCGGCTCAAACAAGATGACAATGGGGAGTAAAAAATTATTCCAACTACTCATGAACACAAAAACCGCCTGTGCTGCTAATGCGGGCTTTGCTAGGGGTAAGACAATGTGGCGAAAAATTCCCCAGGTATTTAAACCATCTAATTGACCTGCTTCTTCTAATTCTTGAGGAAAATTTACAAAAAACTGCCGCATCATAAAAATGAATGTAGCGTTGACCATGGCGGGAACAATCATACCCTGGTACGAATTTAACCAGCCAATAGCTTTCAAAATTAAGAATGTGGGAATTAGGGTGATTTGTGTCGGTACTGCTAGCAGTGCCAAAATTAAGAAGAACCAGAAGCGGTTACCCGCAAAACTCAACCTGGCTAAAGCATACCCCGCCATGGAGTTAAAGAGCAAATTGAACACGGTCACACTCGCAGCAATAAACACACTGTTAAAAAACCAACGCCAAAACAATGGTTCTTGCACAAATATCTGTCGGTAATTATCGAAAGTAAAATTTCTGGGCAAAAAATTTAACTCACCACCAATAATCTCTGATAGCGGTTTAAATGATGCTGACAGCGCCCACAGGAAAGGAACTAAGGTAATTACTGCATACACTGTCAGCACAAAGTATAACAGTACTTTCATCCAAGGTAAGCGCCTAATATTACTCATGTCCTTTCCCCTCCAAAAATGTGCTGCTGTATCAAAGTCACAGCAATAATGATGACTACCAGCAAAAAGGCGATCGCCGCAGCATAACCCATCTGTAGATTGCGGAAGACAGCCTGGTAAATTAGTAGTACCATAGTCAAAGTGGCATTATTAGGCCCACCAGTACCGGCAGAAAAAATATAAGACTGGTCAAAAAGCTGAAAAGTCCCAATGATGCCAATAGCCACCACAAAAAAAGTTACAGGTTTGAGCAAAGGAATGGTAATATAAATAAACTGTTGCCACCAATTGGCTCCATCGAGTTCTGCCGCTTCATAGAGTTTTTGGGGGATATCCTGCAAAGCCGCCAAATAAATCACCATATAAAATGGTGCAGTTGACCAAATATTCATGATCATAATACCTTTGAGGGCTACATCTGGGTCACCCAACCAGTTATAAGTAGGTAACCCCACAAAAGCCAGAACATGATTTAATAGCCCATCGGTGTTATAAATCCACATGAATATCAGAGTTAACACCGCAGAGGATGTGACAGTGGGTAAAAAGAACAAGATACGCCAAGAGTTTTGACCCCGAATACCAGAATTGAGGGTTACCGCCAGCAATAAAGCTAAAATGGTTTGAGATGGTACCACAATTGCCACATATTCTGCAGTATTTCTCAAAGCAATTCCTACCCGTTCATCTGCAACTAAGCGGGTGAAATTGCGAAAGCCAATGAAATCGTACTCAATACCCCCTAGCAGTTGCACTTTGTGCAGGGAAAGAAACACCGCGTAAAAGATGGGGAGGATGACAAAACATCCTAAAACCAATATAGTGGGCATCATAAAGATGTAGCCAGTTAGGGTTTCGGTAAGATTCCATCTGCGATTGATTCGCCGCCAATTCATTTCAAACACAATTAAACCTCCGCCTCTAGTAGTCACCCGGTTGTAGGGATGGGGCGCATGGTCTTTATCCTAGCGCTGGGAAGTTAAACCAAGGATATACAGTTACAACAGAAATTGAGAGCGTAATATATATATATATGGTGAACATATGGTTATATATAGCAACAGCCAAGGATGTGAGGATCAAAACAGATAATACAACCAATATAAATGGATAGTTTCAACCCTTTTCCCTGTTCCCTGCTTCCTCCCATAATTCATCAATCAAAAAACACGAAAGTTGCCCAGCCTCAAGGGTGGATTACATAAGTTCGAGTTATAAATTATTGGCTGGTACGAATTTGTGCATTAGCGGCCTTTTGTGCGCGGAGCATAGCTGAACTTAAAGGTTGTTGACTCAGTAAAGCACTAATAAACTGATTATCAAAATTATTAGATATAGCAGCCGGATATTGACCTAACTGCCAAGTAGTGGCATAATCTATACCACCCACCAAAGGCGATCGCAAAGGGTCTTGATCATAACCCAACCTTGCTGCTACTGATGTGCGCGTAGGCAATGCAAACCCCGTCCCCGTCCATTGTGCCATTCCTTCCTTCCCGGTGAGAAAAGAAATCAACTCCCAAGCTGCGGCTTTATGCTGTGACTGCTTATTCATCACATAGGCCACAGTAAACACCATCGTACCCTTTTTATCATTAATAGTAGGTATTTCCGCAGTGGCAAACTCCAACTGAGGAAAAGTCGTTTCTAAATAAGGAATAGCCCAATTACCTTCAATGACCATTGCGACCCGGTTTTGACCAAACATTTCCGTACCTGAGTTAGTACCCACATCAGTAGGTTGGGCTGAACTCCCATCTTTTTGATACTGGTCTACCACCAACTGCAATCCCCGCACAGCTTCGGGACTAGCAAAAGCAGCATAACCATTCTCATCAACAACCCTTCCCCCAAAAGCAGCAATTTTGTAAGCTTGATAACTCAACTGTGGGGTAACACCAAAACCGTATCTGTTCAACTTACCCGTCAACTGCTGGGAGTAGGTGCGTAATTCATCCCAAGTAGTGGGGGGACTGCTCAAACCCGCGGCTGCAAAGGCTTTTTTATTATAAAAAAGTGCCAGAGTAGAATAATCCTTGGGAAGACCATAAATATCATCTTTATACTTAAAATTATCCAGCAAGCTCTCTTCAAAGTCCTCTAGGTCAAATTCGGGGGTAATGTAAGAATTTAACGGTTCTAGGACATTTTGGCTCATAAAGAAAGGAGCTTCTAGGGATTCCAGATAGAAGACATCCGGCGCGGCTTCCCCAATTAAGCGAGTAGTGATGACATCCATGTATTGGTCAGAAATCACTTCATATCTCACCTTAATGTCTGGATGTTGTCGCTCAAATTCTTTTAGTAACTGTTTTAATAATTGTTGCTCCAGGGGATTACCCGCCCAACCGCTCAGTTTGATAGTGACAGCGGTAGTTGGTGCCTTTAGTAGTGGTAAATTTGGGTAAGCAATCACAACCAAAGCGATCGCCACCACTAGCGCCAAAAATTTCACCCAACTTTTTCTACTCACAAACAAATACCAGCTCTTTCATTTAACTTATCTCTTCTAGCTCAGTTAATCTATCTTTAAGGAATATGTATTTTTGTTGAAAAATAGAATATAAATTAACGAATAATTATTCAGAAAAGTTAACTAGGGGATGTAATTTCCTCAATACATGAACTCATGCTAGGGTGTCCTACGGGTAAAAGTAAGCTATGACTTCTGCTAATTTTGAAACAGTTGCATCAGTAACTCTAGAAATCCCCCAGATTAGCTCACCGCCAATAGTAGTTTCTCCGTGTCCTCGAATTGGCAAAAATCAGATTCGCACTAGTTTAAAAGCCTCAACCCTGGATGCAGTGTTTGCGGCGATTTTTTCCCTCAGTACCGGCGGCATTTTACTTAGTAATTTTCTTGTAGAATTAGATGCTAGTCCAGTAGTGTTTGGGATGTTATCCTCAATCCCCATGCTGGTGAATCTGATACAACCCTTGGGCGCTTACTTATCGGAACGTACTACTAGCCGCTTTCAATATTCCCTACGCACCCATGGAATTGGGCGGATAATGTGGCTGATTTTATTCATAGGTATTGCGTGTTTCCACTTTGGAGGTTTAAACTCCCATCAGCTGGTAGTTTTGACGTTATCAATTGTCCTGATCAGCCATCTTTTAGGGGGACTAGGAAGCGCATCGTGGCTGAGTTGGTTAGGGATGATAGTACCGCGACAACTACGAGGTAGGTATTTTAGTATACGCAACAGCGCTGCCAGTTTGACCAATTTGCTGTGTTTACCTTTGGCCGGTTTAGCTGTATCACATTGGCGAGGGGGGACTTTACAAGGTTATGGAATAGTGCTACTAATTGGTATTGTATTTGGGATCATTAGTTTGGGGTGTCAGTACTTTAAAGTTGACTTGAATCCACAGTTACAAAATACTCTCAATAATTACCCTCAAGACAAATTAATTAATTCAACTGTAATCACTCCCGCCGCAAACCAGCCGAGTATCTGGCAAAACTCTCGCTTTGTCATATTTGTGCTTTATTTTAGCTTGTGGATGTTTGCAGTTAATCTCAGCGCTCCTTTTTTTAGCCTCTATATGCTAGACACTCTGAATTTAGATATCAGTTTAGTATCACTCTACACCAGTTTACAGGCAGGAGCGAACTTATTGATGCTGATTATATGGGGGAAATTGGCAGACAAAATTGGGAGTCGGCGGATTTTGATATTTGTGGGAATTTCGGTGGCGGTAACCCCAATTTTGTGGGTAGGAATTAATACTCACTACGTTGACTTTTGGCTATGGCTGCCACTGTTACATATTTTAACCGGAGGTACTTGGGCAGGAGTTGACTTATGTAATAACAATATACAGCTAGAGATTGCACCAGTTAAAAACCAGTCTATCTATTTTGCGATCGCGGCTGCCATGGCTGGAGCCAGCGGGGCTTTAGGTACAACCATTGGCAGCTTGATAGTACAATTTACTAATTGTGGCGGCTTACTGGGATTATTTACCCTTTCTGGTGTGTTGCGCTTAATAGCACTTGTACCACTGATGTTTTTGCAAGATTGAGGGAACTAGGGATTGGAGATGGATCTGGTGTATCCCCAATTCCCAATGTTCTCTTATTCAGCAGCTGTAGAACTCAAGGTCATGGTTTCCCATCGCATCATCGAGTGTGTAGTAGTTGCTATGGGTTGGTGCAAAGCAATTAACTGGGCTAGGGTGTTCTTCAATTCCGTACGGGGTACGATATCATCAACAAAACCATGCTTTAACAAATCTTCTGCGGTTTGAAAATCTTCTGGTAGTTTTTCCCGCAGGGTTTGCTCAATCACTCGCCGACCTGCAAAACCAATGGTTGCTTTCGGTTCTGCAATAATAATATCTCCCAACATGGCAAAACTAGCAGTAACCCCTCCCGTGGTAGGATTCGCCAAGACGGGAATATACAGTAATTTACATTGACGGTGACGTTCCAAAGCGCCGGAAATTTTAGCCATTTGCATTAAGGAAAGCATTCCTTCTTGCATCCTGGCTCCGCCAGAGGTACAGACAATGACTACAGGGTAACGTCGCTGGGTGGCTTGCTCAATCAAGCGGGTCAGTTTTTCTCCCACAACTGAACCCATACTACCGCCCATAAAGCGGAAGTCCATAACGCCCAGGGCTATGGGTAAACCGTTGATTTGACCTAAACCGGTTTTAACTGCGTCTACTAAACCTAGTTTATCTTCCATTTCCCGCAGGCGATCGCTATAGGGTTTGCGATCGCGAAATTGCAGGGGGTCTGTGGGGCGCAGATGCTCATTAATTGCTTCCCAGGTGTTGTTATCTATCAACTGGCGGATACGCTCATCGCTATCCACCCGATTATGATGTCCACATTCAACGCAGACCATCTGGTTAGCCTTCAGGTCTTTTGTATAGGTCAATACGCCACATTTGGGACACTTGTGCCACAGCCCATCAGCAATTTCCCGTTCTTGGGGTTCTAAATGGGTAGATCCTGATTTCCGTCGATTTGCAAACCAATCTAACAGAGACTTTAAACCACGTGATTCTTCGTTGTTTGCCATTTTTATCTTTTTTTTAAGTGGGTATGAGGTTGAAAACATATCAAGCCACTATGGGATATCCAGATCAAGAAGTTTCAAGTCTAGAGCGACACAATGGTGGCTCTTGTGACCTACGCTTTCAAAGTCTCCAGATTTGCTCTTGTACAAACGCAAATAACACCCCATTTTAGCTTTTGACTTTTGACTACATCTCAAATTACGCTTATAAGCAGTTCAGGCCTGATCAAAACATCTTTGGTTGTCAGCTTAACGAAAATGCTGATGCTAACACAAGCCTTATGCTCAGGGGAATTTTGTAAATTGATTGCCGTAGTCACAGTCATATAAAAATCAACCCCTCAATTAGATGCCGTTTCCTCAACCCAATACTGAACCACTCGCCTTAAATAAATCATTTCCATTGCTAAGTTAACGGTGAGCATCTATGGGGTCTGGTTCTCTGCTCAGTACTGAGTCTTCTCCCCGGGGGAGAGACTATCGCCTAACTACTTAGACTAGAAATGCTATATAGACACACTTATCCTAGCTAATGGTTCTGCTTTATCATAGAGAGTGATACAATTCACAATCTGATATTAACAAAAGGTAAAAGCTGCATGGGGTAATCACCGTTACAAACAGGAGACAGAAGGAGACTGTTGACAATCCCCCGAATTTAGTGAAGCGGATTCGGGGGATTCTTGGTTCATACAAGCGACTTGTCTAAACTTGGAAACAAGTTTAGACAGAGGTCGCTTTCCACAGCTTCAGACGCACCCAGCGCCGAGACAATGATACTGGTGGGTAAAAGCATCAAAACGTCTATATATTCCTTGTCACTTTGCACACAGTACAGAAATTTTAAGACATTTTGATCGGCTATATTGGGGGTTAAAGAGTTAATCAATGGGCAATGACGACTAATACATATGTGATTCAATTTGACTTAATGGGACAAAACATTCTTGCGGTAAAAGTACTGGCTGCTGAGTAAAAATTACTTTACCCCGATGAGTAACGTAATTAATTGCTACTCCTGAAGGTTGTCCAGCTATTTCAGGATGTACCTCACAGTGGGTGTAGTAAATCTGCCCGGCTGCTCTGATTAAGGCTGGATCAATCAAAGGAGACTTGTTTTTGGGGGCAGTATATTTGTCTTTTTCTTGTCGTAATGCGTGCACTATCGACTATTCTTATATTTACTAAATTTGTCTTTAGTCTATCTAATGGCTTTAGCAAAGGTTGCCAAAATGCCGAACTTCAACAGAAAATTATAATTTTTCCATGGCTCCTATTAATGATTCTCCCATAGCGCGGCAACCTAAAAGATTCATATTAAGAGACATAATATCACCTGTGCGATCGCCTTGGGCTAAAACTTGCAATACAGCTGCTTCTATTTTATCTGCGGCTTGGGGCTGGTTTAAACCGTAGCGTAACATCATGGCCGCACTCAAAACCTGTGCCAGAGGGTTGGCTTTATCCTCGCCGGCGATATCGGGGGCCGAACCGTGGACGGGTTCAAATACACCAGGGCCAGAAGCACCTAGACTCGCCGATGGTAACATCCCAATACTACCGGTAAGCATGGCAGCAGCATCAGAGAGGATATCGCCAAATAAATTCCCGGTTACAATAGTATCGAACTGCTTAGGAGCGCGTACCAGTTGCATGGCGGCGTTATCGACGTAGAGGTGAGACAATTCCACATCTGGATATTCTGTAGCCAATTTAGTCATGCGATCGCGCCACAACTGTGATACTTCTAATACATTGGCTTTATCTACCGAACAGAGTTTACCCCCTCGTTTTCGCGCTGTTTCAAAGGCTACTCGCCCAATGCGGTCAATTTCTGACTCAGTGTAAACCATGGTATTCACACCGCGCTTCTCACCACTATCAGTAGTAAAAATCCCCTTGGGTTTACCAAAGTAAATACCACCGGTGAGCTCTCGCACCACCATAATATCTACACCTTCCACAACTTCCCGTTTTAAAGTAGAAGCGTCAACTAACTGGGGTAAAATTTGGGCTGGGCGGAGATTGGCAAATAATTCTAGTCCCGCACGCAACCCTAACAAACCTGCTTCTGGGCGTAAATTGGATGGTAGGGAATCCCACTTGTAACCACCAATTGCCGCCAGTAAGACAGCATCACTGTTACGGCAAATATCTAGGGTAGCAGATGGGAGGGGTTCACCGGTAGCATCAATTGCCGCACCACCGATGAGGGCTTCGCAGAATTCAAATTGCAGATCAAACTGCTTACCGACCACTTTCAGCACGTCTACCGCTACGGCCATAATTTCAGGACCAATGCCATCGCCGGGGAGTAGAGTAATGCGGTAGTTCTGGGACATAGTTAATTTTTCAAAGGGTAAATGCTTGCCGATTCCATATCATACTAAATTAGGTTCTCGACGGGAACTAAAAATATACAAACCTCACCCATATCCCACAAAACACCAGTTTTTGATTACCACTTCCACATCACCGGATTTTCATCGAGATGGTCAGTAACAATACGCCCGATGACATCGATTTGTGCGAGTTCTTCCCCAGAAAGTTGAATTTGTGCCGCCCTGGCGTTGTCTTGTGCTTGTTCAGGATAACGCGCCCCGGCGATCGCACTGGTTTGAGGTTGGGCAATTAACCAAGCTAATGCTAACTGCGCCAGGCTACAATCATGACGCGCCGCTATGGGGCGCAGTTTTTCTAAGGCTTGTTGGGCGCGTTGAAAGTTTTCACCTTGAAATAGGCGATTTTTAGCACGGTTATCTCCTGGGTCAAATTGATGACCGGGGGCAAATTTTCCCGTTAACAGTCCTTGGGCTAAGGGTGAATAAGCCAGGATAGAAATATTATTTTCTATACAATAAGCCATGGCATCCTTTTCTACCTGCCGCCAAAATAAAGAATAAGGCGGTTGTAAACTATCAATACGGCCATACTCTGAGGCTGCTGCTAATTGGGCGCGGTTAAAATTAGAAACACCTATTGAGCGGATTTTACCCTGTTGTTTGAGTTGGTTGAGAGCAAGCATGGTTTCCTCAATGGGGACTATCTCACTGTTGAAAGAACCGGAAGGCCAGTGTATTTGATACAGGTCAATGTAATCAGTCTGGAGATTTTTTAATGAGCGATCGCAAGCTTCAATCACTAAATCATACTTGAGATGGTTGGCGAAAACTTTCGATGCATACTCAACCCTGTGGCGGACATCAGATAAAGCCGCAGCTACAATTTGCTCAGAATGTCCTTGACCATAGACCTCAGCAGTATCAACTGTAGTGATACCAGCTTCAAAGGCGGCTCGGATGGTTTTAATGGAATCAACATCCTCAATTCCCGTCCACATGGCTTTACCGGCTTGCCAAGCCCCCATGAGGATGGGTGTAATGTAGATGTCGGATGTTCCTAGTCTGCGCTTTTCCATAATGCTTAATTGATCAATATCTCCCAATAGTTGATAATCTAAAGGTTTTTGGGGTCAATTGAATCAGAATAACGGTAGATTATTTAATTGACAGTTCCCAGAAAATTTTGCATCTGTGGAAATCCTGCAAATGCAGGTAATGTCAGCAATTCGCCCCCCTGTAGCTATGAAAACAACTGGAATATCTGCCTAAATCGTAGTTATTGCTACATACATTTACAAAAACCGTAGATAACATAGGAAAAATCTCAACCTCATAATCAGGTAAAAAAAATATTGGTTTTTCCTTATTTCCCACAGGAAGCCATTGATGACAACCCATTAGTAATAGTAATTAAACAAGTTTGCTCTTCTAAGTAAATAAAATCCCGAATACTACCGGGATAAGTAATTATCCCACAAGACTGAGGCAGGTATTGACAAAATCCTGCGAATATGCAAACAAGCAAAACTTAAAGGAGTTTGCTATGCAAGGTAAAATGTGCTGGTTATCTAAGTCTGGCAAGGATGGAGAGAAAATATTACATCTGCAAGCCTCACCCAATCAACCTTGGCGACCCTACACAGCTTTTCCCCAAGCAGTCCCAGATTATCAGATTCCTGGTGGTTCTAAAGGTTGGGCAACTTATCAAAAACTTCTCAAAGCCGGCTGGACTTTAGTACATAGCGCCAGAGCCAGTGAGTTTGTCAGTCGGGATCTAGAATTAATATCCCCAGGACAAGGAAATTAGAAAGCACTAGGAAAGCCTTGACCACGAGGGTCCGCCGCTGCTTCTAAAACTCCCTCTGGGGTGATAGTAATTGCATTAGCATTACCCCAGGAGTTACTTTCCCTAATCTTGTGTCCGCGCCGGCGTAACTCTTGCAGGGTGAGAGCATTTAAACCCCAACGTTCCACACGTAGCTCATCGGGTAACCACTGGTGATGTATGCGTGGGACGGAGATCGCAGCACCCACATCCATCTGGTATTCCAACACATTCAGGATAATTTGCAGTACCTGAGTAATGATGGTGCTACCCCCAGGAGTACCCACAGCCATCCTCAGACGGCCATTCTCGGTGACTATGGTGGGGGTCATGCTAGATAAGGGGGTTTTACCGGGTGCGATCGCGTTAGCTTGGTTACCCACCAAACCAAAAGCATTAGGTATTCCCGGTGCGGAAGCAAAATCATCCATTTCGTTGTTGAGTACGATCCCTGTTCCCGGTGTCACCACACCTGCACCAAAACCTAGATTAATAGTAAAGGTGAGACTAACGGCGTTATGTTGCTCATCCACAACTGTTAGATGGCTGGTTTCGGTCCATTCATTTCTAGCTAACAGGGGGGGAGGAACAAGACCTAAATTAACTGGCTTCACCTCACTTGCAGGTTTTGCCCATTCCAGATCAATTTCTTGACGGCGTTTCCGGGCGTACTCCGGGCTAATCAGTTGTTCTACGGGGACTTTGATAAAATCTGGATCGCCTAAATGTTGCGACCGGTCAGCATAGGCGATTTTCATGGCTTCGACCATTAAATGCAATGCATCCGGGTGATGCCATCCTAAAGATTGTAAATCAGTGTCACCAATAATATTTAACATCTGTAATAAATGTACACCGCCGGATGAAGGTGGTGGCATGGAACAGATTTGAGCTTGACGGAAATTCCCACAAACGGGAGTCCGCCAAATTGGTTTGTAGGCTTTCAGGTCTTCTAGAGTAATTAAACCGCCATTTTCTGCCATGTCGGAGGCGATCGCCCAGGCAATATTTCCGGTGTAGAAACTGTGGGGATTACGGGCAATCTCTGTTAAAGTTTTTGCCAAATCTCGCTGTACTAGCCTTTCCCCCGGTTGATAGAAATCACCGTTACGAGTGAAAATTGCCCGCGCTGCTGGATGATCAAAAATCCGGTGTCTGGGTCTGTCATTAACTAGGAGATAACCAGGGGATAGGCTACGTCTGATGATAAAGCCATATCGGGCCAGGGCGATGGCGGGTTTGACTACCTGCGCCCACGGTAATTTACCATAACGACTATGCACCTCATACATCCCTGCTACAGTTCCAGGTGTGGCTACGGCTAAGTACCCAGCTACACTTGCAGAGGGGCGTACTTTACCTTCTGCGTCCAAGTACATATCTTGTGTGGCTTTCAGGGGGGCGCGTTCCCGAAAATCTAAGGCTTTGATTTGGCCAGTTTCTCCGGAGTGCATTAATAAAAAGCCGCCGCCACCAATTCCTGCTGAATAAGGTTCAACTACAGAAATTGCCAAGGTTGTGGCTACTGCTGCATCAATGGCGTTACCACCTTGGCGTAACATCCTAATTCCCGCGTCACTGGCTAAGGGATGGCTGGAAACTACCATTCCTTGTTTACTGCGTAGGGTTGATGCTATGGTGGCGATCGCGGCTTGGCTGTGGATGATGAGGGTACAGGACAACAGGGCGATAGCAATAGGTTTGTATGCAGTAAAAATACCCATGGGATGAATTATTAATCAGTTAATTAACTATAGATAAACACAGATACAGCGCATTTTACCTGAGTGGGTACGGCAGGGCAGGATGCCTACCCCACAAGATTTATGATACTAAGGTGTGTACTTTATTACTTGAAAAGTGCTGTATCATTCCCAGCGGAGGATCTGCCTAAACCTTTGGCTGTGCTCTGTGGAGTACCACCTAGTACTACATCAAAATTTCCTGGTTGTGGCTCGTTCATAGTAGGTTACCACTGGTAGTTAATTTAGTCTTGGAGACATTATATAATGAGTGTTACGCGATACTTTTTAGGTTGAAAGGATAATTAACCGAAGTTCAATTAAACTTCAATAATTCGACTTTCTTCTACTGGCGATAATTATAGGGCGGATACTAAAACCTGTTCAGTGCTTACTTTCAGGTATCTTTGCAGCTACAGTGAGTTTAAACGCCTAATAGTTCGTTGATAAGCATCGGTGTTACCTTGAGTGAGGAATAATTGCGCTGCTCTTTGGAAATCTTCCCTGGCTTTCTTGATGTCTCTTAGCTCAAGGTAAACATCACCGCGATTGTTGTAAGCTAGAGCTAAATTAGGATTAATTGTAATAGCTTTGTTGTAATCAGCCAGTGCTAATTTCCATCTTTTCTGGTTATCGTAAAGCCAACCCCGATTGTTGTAAGCTAGAGCATAGTTAGGATTAAGTTTAATAGCTTTGTTGTAATCAGCCAGTGCTAATTCCCATCCCCCCTGGTTATAGTAAACAAGACCGCGAGCGCCGTAAGCATCAGCATAGTTAGGATTAATTGCAATAGCTTGGTTATAATCAGCCAGAGCTAATTCCCATCCCCCCTGGTTATAGAAAACATTACCGCGACCAATATAAGCATCAGCATAGTTAGGATTAATTGCAATAGCTTGGTTATAATCAGCCAGAGCTAATTCCCATCCCCCCTGGTTAT
>NZ_JAQMTM010000173.1:0-11040 GCF_028331085.1 Anabaena sp. CS-542/02 | reverse complement strand
ATATAAGCATCAGCATAGTTAGGATTAATTGCAATAGCTTGGTTATAATCAGCCAGTGCTAATTCCCATACCCCCTGGTTATAGAAAACATTACCGCGACCCATATAAGCATCAGCATAGTTAGGATTAATTGCAATAGCTTGGTTATAATCAGCCAGTGCTAATTCCCATTCCCCCTGGTTATCGTAAACAAGACCGCGATTGTTGTAAGCATCAGCATAGTTAGGATTAATTGCAATGGCTTGGCTGTAATCAGCCAGAGCTAATTCCCATCCCCCCTGGTTATAGTAAACATTACCGCGATTGTTGTAAGCACCAGCATAGTTAGGATTAATTGCAATGGCTTGGTTATAATCAGCCAGTGCTAATTCCCATTCCCCCTGGTCATTGTAAACAAGACCGCGATTGATATAAGCATCAGCATAGTTAGGATTAATTGCAATAGCTTGGTTATAATCAGCCAGTGCTAATTTCCATCTTTTCTGGTTATAGTAAACAAGACCGCGATTGTGGTAAGCTATAGCATAGTTAGGATTAAGTTTAATAGCTTTGTTATAATCAGGCAGTGCTAATTTCCATCTACCCTGGTTATAGTAAACAATACCGCGATTGTTGTAAGCTATAGCATAGTTAGGATCAAGAGCAATAGCTTGGTTATAATCAGCCAGAGCTAATTCCCATCTCCCCTGGTTATAGTAAACAAGACCGCGATTGTTGTAAGCTATAGCATAGTTAGGATTAATTGCAATAGCTTGGTTATAATCAGCCAGAGCTAATTCCCATTCCCCCTGGTCATTGTAAACAATACCGCGATTGATATAAGCATCAGCATCATTAGGATCAAGAGCAACTGAATCAACCTGATTTGAATTTCCCGTGCGGGTATCTTGCGACTGCGATGATGTTACTGTTTTTTCTGGTTGATAAGCAGTTAAAGACTCAATTAACTTGCCATACTTAGAGGATAGAAGATTATAAGCCGCATTCTTCACATCGACTGATTCATCTGTAGTTAAAGCTTGGAGAAGTAAGTTAACCCCCTCATCTCCATAGTTCAGGGCTTGGGATATTGCATTTATCCTAACCTTGGGGTCAGGATTCTTATATTTCTGCTGTACCCCTTGGATTCCCCCTAAGACAGCAGCAAATTCTGGAGCGTTACCAGTACCACCTAGTACTACATCAAATTCCCCTGGTTGTGGCTCGTTCATAACAGGTTACCACTGGTAGTTAATTTAGTCTTACGGACATTATATAATGAGGTGTTACCCGATACTTGTCAGGTGGAAAGGTAATTAACCGAAGTTCAATTAAACTTCAATAATTCGACTTTTTTTCTACCGGCGATAATATCTATAGGGCGGCTCCTAAAACCTGTTCGTCGCTTACTTCCAGGTATCTTTGTGTAGCATCAAGCAGCAGCGTTTCGCGATCGCCATAGGTTTGTATGCAGTAAAAATACCCATGGGATGAGTTATTAATCAGTTATATCTAGAGTTGTTTTGATTTGCGAAACTCGCTCACCACAGTTTTAATATCTTGTAATTCCCCTTCCACGAGGTTATTTAATTGTCGTATTTCTTGCTCCGTAATTTTCCCGGTCAGTTGATTGATAGCTGCTCTTAATTGTGGATATTTCTGTAAGGTTTCTTTACGGACAATGGGCACTGCTTCATAATGTGGAAAATACTGTTTATCATCTTTAAGTACTACTAAACCTAGTCGGGATATTTGCCCATCTGTAGAATTACCCGCCACCATATCCACTTGTTTTTGAGTCAAGGCTCGATAGATTAAACCTAAGTCCATAATTTGGGGAGGTCTAGCAAACTCTATACCATAGGTTTTAGCGAATCCGGGGAAACCATCTTCCCGTTCTAAAAATTCGTAACCGAACCCACCGCGCCATTTAGGTGTATATTTAACTGCATCTGAGATGGTTTGAAGATTGTACCGTTGAGCATCTTCAACACGCACAATTATGGCATAATTATTTTCAAAACCTAAACTGGGCATTACTTCTAAGTTAAACTGTTGTGCATAGGCCTGTGTTAACTTTTCGCTAACTAGCTTGGGGTCATGTACTACTTTCTCTTTTAAAATGGCATTAAACGCTGTACCTGTATACTCAATATAAGCATCAATTTGTCCAGCCAGAAGCGCATTATGACAGACAAAAGTCCCACCTAAACGAGGTCGGCGAGTAACTGTTAAATCAGTATGCTCCTCAATTTGCTGGGCTAAAAGTTCCCCCAAAATATCTTGTTCAGTAAAATTCTTAGAAGCAACAACAATATCACCAGTATCCCTAGGAGTAGAATTGAAATTACAACTAGCGATCGCTACCAACATCAGACAAGTTAAAACAGACAACAACAACAATCTTTTCATTTGTTCCCAAAGCCATAACCACCATAAACCATCAAAAATTTAAGTTTTAACTGTTAATTTTCTTTCTAACCAACCAATACCCCCATCAGCCAGCAGAGCAAGAATTGCCGCCGGGACAGCCCCAGCTAAAATTAATTGATTATTTACCACGGCAATTCCGCGAAAAATAAACACCCCCAAACCACCAGCACCAATAGCGGCGGCGATCGTCGCAATACCGATAGAAATTACTGTTGCTACCCGCACACCTGCCAAAATCACCCCCATAGCCAAAGGAATTTCTACCTGTGACAATAATTGTCTATCTGTCATTCCCATACCTCTACCAGCTTCCCGAATTGCGGCATCTACCCCAGTGATACCAGTGTAAGTATTACGGATAATGGGCAAAAAGGAGTATAAAGTTAGGGCAACTATGGCGGGAATCATACCAATACCCCCAATAATCGGCACTGGAATCAGTAAACCAAATAATGCTAGGCTGGGGACGGTTTGCAAAATATTGGCAATACCGAGAACCCCCTGGCGCAGGTGAGTTTTGCGGGTGATGAGAATACCTAAGGGGATACCAATGACTGTCGCCGTGGCCATGGCAATGCTGACCATAAATAAGTGTTCTAGGGTATGTTGGAGGATTTCCGGAGCATACTTAAACAAGAAAAAGTCATTCATAAATTTTCCAGAGATTGCAGACATTTGAGAAAAGCTAGACTTTCAGGATGTACAGATCCCTTAAATTCATCCTTTGTCCCTAATAGTACTAGTTCTCCCTGAGAGATTAACCCAACTCGGGAAGCCAAAACAAAGGCTTCTTGAATATCATGGGTAATAAACACCACAGTCTTATTTAATTCTTGTTGTAACCGGTGAAATTCTTGTTGTAGTTCTAAGCGCGTCATGGGATCAAGGGCGGCAAAGGGTTCATCCATCAATAATACTGGCGGGTCGGCAGCTAATGCCCTAGCTACACCTACCCGTTGCTTTTGTCCCCCCGAAAGTTCATGAGGATAACGCCCAGCAAATTGTTGAGGCTCTAACCCTACCATTTGCAACAATTCATACACCCGGATTTTAATTTGTTTAGATTGCCAACCCAGTAAAGTCGGCACTAAAGCTACATTACGTTCTACGGTGAAATGGGGAAATAAACCAGTTTCTTGAATGACATAACCAATATTGCGCCGTAATTTAATTTCATCCCATTCAGTGGTGGGAATGCCATTAAATAATACTTCACCTTGTGTAGGCATCAAGAGGCCATTGATTAACTTCATAGTAGTGGTTTTGCCGCTCCCACTACGTCCGAGTAATACTAGGGCTTCTCCCTGAATAATAGAAAAATTGAGATGAGATACCAAAAAGCGATGGTTCCGTCTAAGGGTAACATCGCGGAATTCCACTACAGTAGGTTGATGGGGTTGCATTATCAAGTTGATTTTTGCTAGGATTATTTTATACTAAGAATTACAGTTAATGATATTCTGGTTTTTCCAGGAATTGGATGATATTTAATTGGGTAGCATAGTGCTAGTAGCTCAATAGTGGCATATGATGATGAGGTAGGCATTGGTCACCCCATAAATCCTCAAGGATACCAATACAATGACAGATTTTAGAGAACTGCAAGAATGGGAAAAAGCGCATGAACTGACAATTGCAGTTTATGAAATTACTAAAACCTTTCCAGAGGAGGAATTACTGGGACTAACACAACAAATCCGTTTAGCTTGTGCTTCCATTGCCATTAAGATCGCTCAGGGATGCGATCGCGATGACTATGAAATCCAACTGGATTGTCTGGAAATGGCGAGGGATGGAGTAATTGAAGTGGAATATTACCTGCTGCTTTGCCATGACTTGCATATACTGAAAACTTCTGATTATGATCGACTCATCAGTGATGTCGTGGAAGTTAAGGAACTGCTAGCATCTTACATTGATCAGCAAAGCCACAATTTTTGATGAATAGTCGGGTGCTCAAACTCCTTCCTCACCACCAGCAAATGATTTGTAACCATGGTGAAAGCACCTACCCAGAAGAATGCTGTGGGCTAATTCTTGGTCGTCTGGGTAGGGAGGGTAAAACTGTGATAGAGATCATACCCACAGAAAACGCCTGGAATAGCCAAGGCCATGATTTTACTGGTGAACAGATAGTAGAGAGTACCCGCAGACGATATGCGATCGCCCCCCAAGTGATGTTACAAGCACAAAAAACAGCACGCGATCGCGGTCTGAATATTATCGGTATTTACCACTCACACCCTGATCATTCTGCTATACCTTCAGAATGCGATCGCCTATATGCTTGGGCGGAATACTCGTATATAATAGTTTCCGTTAACAATGGCAAAGCTGGTACAGTGAAAAGTTGGAGTCTGGATGAACATGATCAGTTTCAACCAGAGTTCATTAACAGGATAATTTAAACATACCGTTTTTTCGATAGCATAAGTATTCCTCGCTGATCTACTTAATTTCTATGCTCAATCCCAATCTGGATGAAATCCAGTTGACCAAAGACGATTATGAACGCTATTCCCGCCATCTGATTTTGCCAGAAATTGGGCTGGAAGGGCAGAAGCGTTTAAAAGTGGCTAGTGTGTTGTGTATTGGTACTGGTGGACTAGGTTCGCCATTACTGTTATATCTTGCTGCAGCAGGTATTGGCCGCATTGGTATTGTTGATTTCGATGTCGTCGATACTTCCAATCTGCAACGCCAAGTTATTCACGGTACATCCTGGGTAGGTAAACCCAAAATTGAATCGGCAAAAAATCGCATTCACGAAATTAACCCCTATTGTCACGTTGACTTGTACGAAACTCGTCTGAGTTCCGAAAACGCCCTAGATATCATGCAGCCCTATGATATTGTGGTTGATGGTACTGACAATTTCCCCACCAGATACCTGGTTAATGACGCTTGCGTGTTATTAAACAAGCCCAATGTCTACGGTTCTATTTTCCGCTTTGAAGGACAAGCTACAGTATTTAACTACGAAGGTGGCCCTAACTATCGTGACTTATACCCAGAACCACCACCACCAGGAATGGTTCCCTCTTGTGCAGAAGGTGGCGTACTGGGTATTTTGCCGGGAATGATTGGGATTATTCAAGCCACGGAGACGGTAAAAATCATCACAGGACAAGGTAACACCCTCAGTGGAAGATTACTCTTGTACAACGCCTTAGATATGAAATTCCGGGAGTTGAAACTGCGTCCTAATCCTATTCGCCCCGTAATTGAAAAGCTGATAGACTATGAACAGTTCTGCGGAATTCCCCAAGCTAAGGCAGAGGAGGCTAAACAGCAGATGGAAATGTCAGAAATGACTGTCAAAGAATTGCAGGAATTAATAGATAGCGGTACAAAGGATTTTGTCCTGTTAGATGTCCGTAACCCTCATGAGTACGAAATCGCTAAAATTCCTGGTTCTGTATTGATCCCCTTACCAGATATTGAAAATGGCGACGGTGTAACCAAGGTGAAGGAAATACTGAATGGTCACCGCTTAATTGCTCATTGTAAACTGGGGGGACGTTCTGCCAAAGCTTTGGCTATCCTCAAGGAAGCCGGAATTGAGGGGACTAATGTTAAAGGTGGAATTAATGCTTGGAGTAAGGAAATCGATCCTTCGGTTCCAGAGTATTAAAATGTTTTAGGCAAAATAACGCAGAGATTTCAAGATTCTCTGCGTCTGCTGCGCCCTACTGTTAATTAGGTAGTTGGTTGAGATTGATTTTCATTATTAGCTGGGGTTGATTCTTGCTTTTCTGACTGAGGAGCATTATTTTGCTGCACTTGCTCAAAATGAATGTTATTCACCTGTTGAATAAAGTATTCTAATGCTTGGCTGACATTTTTTTGCTGTTGCACTTCGTCAGAAATATCACACAGGCGATAAGGTTGTGTCACACCCAACACAAATTTTTCTTCTTCAGCTTCTAAGCGTTCAACTACTGTGTTAGCCGCTACCCAATTCTTTTGAAAAGGAAACGATGTAACTATACTGGCCAGTATAGACGCAATAGCAGGACAAATAACTGGTAACCATTTTAACCAAGTTTGGCCTGCTTCTATTTTATCTACTAGGACTAAAATAGGTGTGATTCCTGAAAAGACCACAGTCGTAATTTGCAGAACATAGTAAATCGTTCTCGATAAATCCCGAACCCGTTTATAGTCGTTGATCAAATTTTGGCAATATTCTAGGGCTTTAGCTTTCACGGGAGTGAAATTTTTCAGTTGCCAAGAGCTATCATTCAATAAGTAGGTATATATTTCTGCTTTTTTCTTGGCTTCATGCTGACTAACTGCTTGTTGCGATTCCTGAAAAAGTTGTCTATTGATGATGAATACTACAAGGACAAGACAGAGTGATATAATACTATAAAGAACTAATTTTTGATTGTCGGAAAAACTAATAGCAATAATACTAATTAATAGTAATAATGCTATCAATAATTTATCAATTATCTTCAGGGTTAAAAATCTTTTCTCTTCAGGCGAACTAGATAAAATAGGTATAGTTTCAGCCTGACTGTTGGGTGTTAAACTATTAATCATTAAGTCTGGTGTAGTCATCAATTAATGTCTCCAGTAATTTCTGAGTCAGTGATTATATTAATTATGTCCAGTTAATCGAAGCTAAACAGAAAATGCCCTGGTTCACCCATGAATTTAGGCATTAAAATACACTAGATTGTAATGAAACAATAAAGCTGATGCAATGGGGAATGAAGATAATTAAGCTTTTTTTAAGCAATTACCAGAAAATATAGTCAGATATTTCTACTGGCTATAGTATTAGTATCATATTTACTTTCCACTCAGACACTCCAATCCCCAATGAAAATTAATGGGTTTTACCAGCACCCAAATATAATTCAGCTACTTTAGGATCATGTAGTAATTCTTGACCAGATCCAGAAATAGCATCACGTCCCGACTCTAGGACATAGCCACGGTCAGACATTTCTAAGGCTTTACGGGCGTTTTGTTCCACTAAGACAATTGCTGTACCTGTGTGATTAATTTGTTTAATCTGCTCAAATACTTGGGTAACTAGAATGGGGGATAAGGCCGCAGAAGGTTCATCTAATAACAATAAACTCGGTTCCAACATCAATGCTTTCCCCATGGCCAGCATTTGGCGTTCTCCTCCTGAGAGTGTACCAGCACGTTGGCGACGGCGATCGCCGAGTCTAGGAAACATAGTAAAAATTTTGTCTTTCAGGGGTTTGAGGGTGACATCCCGCACAAAAGCCCCCATTTCTAAGTTCTCTTCTACACTCAGGGAAGGAAAAACATTAGAGATTTGTGGTACATAACACATCCCCCTCCTGACGATTTGATTGGACTTTAGCCCGGCAATATTTTCACCTTTAAAGGTAATAGTACCCGTGTGAGGAGTTAACAGCCCAAAGATGGTTTTGGCTAAGGTGGATTTACCCGCACCGTTGGGGCCAATCACTGCGACCAGTTCACCAGGTTTGAGACAAAAATTTACTCCCTGGAGGATATCTATATCTTTAATGTATCCAGCGTGGACATTTTTAACTTCTAATAAATAGTCATTACTCATTGGTCATTAGTCATTGGTCAACGGTCTTATAAATATAAAACGTTGACCGAAAAATTTTAAGGTGTTTTTTGTAAATCAGGTCTTTCTTCGGGAAGGATCGCATCTGCTACTGGGCAAACTTGGATACATATACCACAATCGATACAGGTGGCAAAATCAATCCAATACCAATCGGTCCCCTTGACATTTTTACCTGGGCCTTCATGAATACAAGCTACTGGACAAGCATCTACGCAGTCAGCAACACCTTCACAAACATCAGTAACAATGGTGTGCGGCATTTTTTCAATTCCCTTTCTTTCGGATCAGCTATATCTAGCCTAGCAGGATTATCTACCTTAAACAGCAAGAAGACTCACACCTACCCAATAGGGAGATGTTGAGATGAATTGCGAGTGAAAGGATTGCGACTTTTGGAGTTAGGAACTAGCTCTTTTGCCGCAAGGTCAGTGTAGGTAGTTCCCCAACCTCCACCTCACCCCCAACCCATCTTCTGACCCAGCAGAGGTGAGTTAAAGATAGGGCGAGGTTTTGTGCTAGAATGAACTACAGCAATGGTTCATTGATAATGGAACCATCTGATTTAACCCAAGCAATTTGGGCAATACCTCGATCGCTGGCGTATTGTCTAATAGCTTGTTGATCTGTGCCACCTAAATCCATTTCTACTCGTACCAAATCAGGACAATCACGCAGTTTTTGGGCGTGGGCAAAGGCTGCATCTGTAGCATTTGGTGTCTGGGCTACTACTAACCAGTGACTGACTGGGGTTGATTGTGGTAATTGCTGAGTAGATAAAATAACTTGGTATAAATCTTCGATGTTTAAGACAAAACCAATCCCAGGAATATCTTCACCTTGGGGATGATATAAACCTAAAAGCTTGTCGTAGCGACCACCCCGCCCTAAAACTCTGGCTTGTGAACCAGTATCGCTAACAATTTCAAAGACTATGCCAGTATAGTAGTCTATAGTTTGGATTAAGCTGAGGTCAAGAATTAAAGGAAAATTCCCTTCTGATTGTAATAACTCTACCACAGATTTGAGATGATTAACCATCTCTTGCTGCTCTGGAGCTAAACCAAGAGCACTAACTTTTTGTAAGACATCCCCACTATCACCGCGCAAGTCCATCATAATTCTGGCGCGATCGCGTAATTCATCGCTTAGGGGTAAAGTATCTATGGCGATGCGGTCAAGATGGGCGATCGCAGTGCGAACTTGAGCTTGGAGATTTCGGGGAAAAGCATCCAGAAGCGATCGCGTAATTCCCGCTTCGCCCAAAATTAAATGCCAATGAGGCAACCCCAGTACCGCCAGACAATTGCTTGCCAACAGCAGCACTTCTGCATTAGCTAACAATCCCCCCACACCTAACAACTCCACCCCAGCTTGATAAAACTCTTGCTGGCGATTGTGCCTGTTTTCCCAGGTACGGCGAAAGACATTGGCATTATAGTAGAGGCGTTGGGGATAGGTAACATCCGCCATCCGCGTAGCCACTGCACGAGCAATAGAAGCGGTCAATTCTGGGCGCAGTCCTAATTCTTCATCTTCACCATTTTGTAGTTGAATCACCATCTGGCGCTGAATTGCTTCTCCCGCCATCAGAGTATCCATGCGTTCCAAAGTTGAAGTGATAATCCTGTGATATCCCCAACGATGAAACACCTGCTGTAATCTATCTTCAATCCAGCGTTTTTGTGCCACATCTAAAGGTAATAAATCCCTGGCTCCCGCTGCTGGTTGATACACCATTATTTTTTCTTCCCACCAAACAAACCACCAAACAAACCCCACCTCCAGATTTACCTGCTTGCTTACAGCTATCATCAGGAGGTGAAGTTGCTGTCGGGCGACTAACTAGTTAATTGCCTTCAAGCCTTTTCTATTTTAGGTTTGGTTGTCAACCCTATTTCGTCAGTGGGATTTAATTTTCCACTATTATTTCCACATCGACAAAGGCGGGACTTCCACCAACTGATGACTAAGCTGGTCGTGAATCTTGCCATTAGTAGCCAAAATTCTACCGGATGCTATGTTGAAAGGAGTGCCGTCATAGGCAGTAACTCTACCCCCAGCTTCCCGCAATAATACTACACCGGCCACCACGTCCCAGGGAGAAATCCCCCTTTCCCAGTAACCATCTACACGGCCGCAAGCAACATAAGCCAAATCCAGGGCGGCGGAACCACTACGCCTCACACCTTGGGTAAGATGAGTCAGGTGGCAAAATTCTGCATAATTATTATCCGATGTTTCGCGGCGATCATAGGCAAACCCGGTTACCAAAAGGCTTTTACTCAAGTCAGATATTTCTGAAACCTTGATAGAATGGCGGTTGCGCGTCGCCCCTAAGCCAGTGGCTGCCCGAAATAGTTCATCATGGAAAGGATTATAAATTACACCTACTTGCGGCACACTATCAACTAATAAACCAATAGAAACAGCAAAAGCCGGGTATTGGTGGGCGTAATTAGTTGTACCATCTAAGGGGTCAACTGCCCAGAGATACTGATGATCTTGATTACCCAACTTCCCTGATTCCTCCGCCAGGATGGAATGTTGGGGAAAATGGCGACGCAAAATTGACAAAATCTCAGCTTCCGAGGCTTTATCCGCGACGGTGACTAAATCACCAGGGCGGCCTTTTTCGGTAATAGCACCTTCTAACTTACCCAAATACCCCTGCAAAACTGCACCTGCAGCCAAGGCCGCTTCCGTAGCAATGTCTAGAAAAATTTGTAAATTAGTCATTAGTGATTAATCATTGGGAAGTTATAATCTTTCCGATCCAAAAAAGCTAACTAATGCTAACAAAAGGCTGCTTTTTTTTCTGTGTTTCACCCTAGAAGTGTCGGCACTATCTAGTTCACAGGCTAACACGGTCAATCTGACCGCTTCTTGTTTTAAATTCATCACCGCGTTTAAATCTCTGTCACTCTCAAAGCCACAACTATCACATTTAAACACTCTTTGAGATAATGGCAGTGATGATTTCTTTTCTCCACAACTTGAGCAAGTCTTACTACTGGGATAAAATCTATCCACAATTACCAACT
>NZ_JAQMTM010000172.1:0-55881 GCF_028331085.1 Anabaena sp. CS-542/02 | reverse complement strand
TTTGAAGGAACATTGAATGTTTTTGTACCAATGGCAGCTGCTCGGGATGGAGCAAACAACGAGCTAGTACCGGCTCTCTTCACTACCTTGCTGATTCCTCAACCTCCTACCGGTGAACAAGGTCCCACCGGTCCACAAGGTTCCACCGGTCCAGACGGACAACCAGGCGCACAAGGTTCCACCGGTCCACAAAGTCCCACCGGTACACAAGGTCCCACCGGTCCAGACGGACAACCAGGCGCACAAAGTCCCACTGGTCCACAAAGTCCGGTAGGTTCCCAAAGTCCAGGAGGTTCACAAGGTCCACAAGGTCCGGTAAGTCCTCAATGTCCAGGAGGTCTTCAAGGTCCGGTAGGTCCGGTAGGTCCACAAGGTCCGGTAGGTCCCCAAGGTCCAGGAGGTCCAGGAGGTGAACCAGGCACTCCCGGACAACCAGGTACTGTAACTATCATCGACCAGAACACCAGAACACCTCTACAGCAACCCTTTGATACTTTCAAATTACCAGATTTAATCGTCAGCGACATCACACCTGCTGTCAGAGAAGTCAGTTGGGGAGAAACCCTTAACATCTCCTGGACAGTTACCAACCAAGGTAGTGGTAACACTACTAGTAGTTGGTACGATAATATCTACTTCTCAGTGGATGACAACTTTGACCCCAATGAAGATACATCCCTGGTAGGATATTGGAACTACAATAACCTAGTAGCGGGGTCAAGTTACACCACATCCACTACTGTTACCTTACCCAACAGTCCCATTGAGGGTGTGAATAGTGGTTACCTATTGGTAGTCAGTGATATTTATAATTACCAGTTAGAAACAGATGAGAATAATAATGTTTCTGCTGTAGCTATTGACTTCAAATTACCAGATTTAAATGATACCCCAACCTTAGTTAATCCCATTGACGACATCAGCACCCTAGAAGATGAAAGCTTTAACTTCACCTTAAGAGAAAACACCTTCAACGATATAGATACTGGAGATCACCTCACTTACACAGCTACCACACCAAGTTGGTTAAACTTCAATCCCGAAACTCGCACTTTTAGCGGTACACCGAGTAATGAAGATGTCGGTACTGTTGATATTACCCTCACTGCTACAGATACATCAGGTGAAAGTGTCTCTGACAGCTTTACCCTGACAGTAGTAGACCTGCTCAATCCCACAGATATTGATGGTAACGGTAGGGTGACCGGTGCTGATTTATTGTTCATTGACCAATATCTGCTGTTACGGAATAATCCTAACGTCGATGTGATTCTCCAAACTTCCTTTAATCTCTTTAGCACTGAAACCGTGGGAGCCACAAACACCACAGGTGCAGCTTTAAGGAGTGCGATCGCCGATGGGGTCAACAAATTAGCTTTTGACGTTGATAGTAATGGTCAAGTTACAGGAGGGGATATTTTCTTGATTCGTCAAGGATTGTTACTCAGGAATAATCCTAACGTCAATGCCATTCTGCAAACTACCTTTAATCTATTTACCACTGAACTCACAGGACAGAGAAACACGGGAGCCGAAATCAACGCTTTCATCTCGGACTTGCTACTGGGGTAAGAGCCGCTGCTAATGCTAACTTAAGAAGAAGTGAAAGTTATCAATTTCCAATGGCAAAGATGCGGGCGTTATTGTCTGGGTATTATGGTAAAGGTAATGGTGGTGACGAGGCTTTATTGGCTACCCTTTTGCAAATGCTACCACCTCATGTTACACCCGTGGTGCTTTCTGGCAATCCAGAGGAAACCCGCCATCGTTATCATGTAGAATCTCACAATCGCATGGCTGTTGCGCCTGTATTGCAAGCCCTCCGTTCCAGTGATATTTTCATTTGGGGCGGGGGGAGTTTAATTCAAGATGTTACCAGTACCATGAGTCCATTTTATTATGGGGGATTAATGGTATTCGCTCAGAAAATGGGTTTAAAAACTATTGCTTGGGCGCAAGGTCTAGGGCCGTTACTACGTCCACAAACTCGCTGGTTAGCAGAATACTCCTTCGGACATTGTAACACAGTTACCGTGCGCGATCGCACCAGTGGTGCGTTATTAGGAGATTGGCAAATTCCCTGTTTAGTCGCCCCTGACCCGGTGTGGGCTTTGCAAAGTAAGCCAGTACCAGGGCTTGAGGATTTACCAGCGCCGAGAGTGGCTGTAACTTTAAGAAATCACCCCCAACTCACAGAAAAACGTTTGGCTAACTTGACTCGCGCTTTAGTCGAGTTTCAAAAAGCTACCCAAGCCTTTATTTTACTGTTGCCATTTCACAAGAGTGAAGATTTACCGATTGCAACAGCCATTCAACCCCAATTACCAGATGTGAGCCAAATTCTGCTTTTAGAAGATCCGCAATTATTAAAAGGTGTTTATCAAGGTGTGGACATGGCTATTGGGATGCGTCTACACAGCTTAATCATGGCTGCGGCTGAAGGTTGTCGCTGCTTTGCTCTCAGTTATGACCCAAAAGTCAATCGCCTCATGGAAGAATTAGCCATCCCAGGGTGGGATTTAGCCACTTTACCAGATGACCCCAAGGTCATTACTAGAACTTGGCTACAACATTATGACCATGGTATTCCCCTATCATCTGAGCAAATTCAGTCTTTAGTAGATCGCGCTCTCATCCACCGCCACATCTTGACTAATGTATGAGTCTAGCTACCTATTAAAAAACCTGCCAGTCTTTAATCAAAAACTAGCAGGTTAGGTCTTGTGTTTATCGGAGCGGCGGGATTCGAACCCACGACCTCCACTACCCCAAAGTGGCGCGCTACCAAGCTGCGCTACGCCCCGATTCAGAATTATCATTCTACTGCAAATCTCTGGAATAATCAAGGGGTGAATTTAAAAAACTTTTAGCATCCCAGCTGCTTGCAATAACTCCGGCACTGCGACACTATCCCATTTACCTTCTACACCCCGTCCTGTATTGAGGATGAGGCGTAAACTGTAGCTATGGGGATAGCCTTCTACCTCCATCCATAATAAATCACTTTCGGCTTCACAGGCAATTTTCTCTTCATCCATTAATTCCGCCGCCAGTTGTTTCATTGTGTCTGCTAGCTGTGCCAATAGTCGGCAAAAATCATTTAACTCGGCTTCGGTTAATTCTATTGCCCAATCATCTGTACCTACTAATCCTTTGAATGTGGCTGCGTTGGGCTTCCAGCCAATTCGCCAACCAGCACCGCTTTTAATCAGATGTTCCATAGATTAATTGTTTTGAAAATCCCCGGGTCTATGGCCACGCCATGTAAGCTGTCAGACCGGGGAATGTCAAGATAAGATTAATATCCTGATTTCTCATCGCCAATGATATCTTCCTGGGTCAGTTCATCGGACATTTCAATAATTGCCCTCAGTACTGGCTTCATCATGATATCATCCGATGGGCTGTCAAAATCTTCATAACGCCGACGCTTGGCACGGTTTGCCACCTGAACTGTAATGCGGTAGCGATTGGAAGCCGCACTAATCAAATCTTCAGCACGGTACATGATTTGAGACTGGGTAGTCTCGAACTTGGAACGCTTTAGCATAGTCAGTGGTTCATGAGGTCATTACCCAGTTTAGCAGTACTAACAGTTCACTGGTTGGGATTTTAAGAGTTGAATTACCAGTAACCTCAATGGTTGCGGGAACTTAACCCAGAATGCAGCCAGTGCGTCCAGGAACAGTTAAGGAAAACTGCTCACCACACCACTCAAATTCCGCCGCACCATATACAACCTGGTTGGGTTGAGTCTGCAACCTGGTAATATCTAATTTTGCTGTTGTCTTTGCTGTCCCAGCGTTAACAGCAATGATGAGTTTGTCTGTGTCTAAAGTCCGGGCAAAAATATACAGTTCTCCCCGGGCGAAGATAACTTCGTAGTCCCCCGTGCGTAAGGCTGGGTGTTTGTGGCGTAAAGCAATTAATTGGCGGTGAATGTTGAGGATTTCTTGATTCCAATCAGCTTCTAAGGGAAAACCACGTCTTGAGTCAGGGTCAACACCTCCGGGTAAACCCACCTCGTCACCATAATAGATACTAGGCGCACCAGGAAAGGTGAGTAATAGTAAAGTGGCTAATTCCAGAGTAGCTTGGTCGCCGCCTGCAATGGTAATTAATCTGGCTGTATCATGACTACCTAATAAATTAAGTTGGGTGAGTTGGATTTCCCAAGGGTAAAGTTGGAGTAATTCCTGAATTTTGCTCCCGTATTCAGCAGCGAATAAAGGTGGGTAGGGTTGATACTCGCGGCTTTGTACCTGTTCTAAAACTACGCGATCGCCCGCGGTAAAGGCAATGGTCGGGACTGCGAATAGGTAATTCATCACGCCATCAAATTGGGTACCATCCAGCCATTCCCGGGAATCTCCCCAAACTTCCCCGACAATATAAGCTTGGGGATTAATGGCTTTGATACGATGGCGGAATTCTTGCCAAAACCCTGGTGTTTTGATTTCAAATGGTACATCTAAACGCCAACCATCAATGCCAAATCTCAGCCAATATTCGCCAATTTCCATGATGTATTCCCGTACTTCAGGATTATCATGATTAAACTGGGGCAAAGCCCGATTACCTGCCCAACTCTCGTAATTTGCCGGTAAATCTCCTGTATAAGCCGCCAGCGGCCAATCTGTAATTTTGAACCAATCCACCCAAGGGGAATGAGGGCCATTTTCTAAAATATCGTGGAAAAAGAAAAACCCCCGACTAGTATGGTTAAACACCCCATCCAGCACAACTTTAATATTCCGTTGATGGGCGGCCTCTAGTAGTTCCTTAAATGCTTGATTACCCCCCAACAATGGATCAACCTGATAATAATCGTGGGTGTGATAGCGGTGATTACTCGCCGATTGAAAAATGGGAGTAAAATAAATAGCGTTAATTCCTAAATCCTGGATATAGTCTAACTGCTCAATAATCCCCCATAGGTCACCACCTTTGTAACCCTGGAGTGTGGGGAGAGCTTCCCAATCTTCCCAACGGGGATTATGCAACAGTCCTTTGTGAGGCTGTTTGCTTCTGGCGAAGCGGTCTGGAAAGATTTGGTAAAAAACAGCGTCCTTAACCCAGTCTGGTGTTTGAATTTCCATGAATTATTTTTTTATCTTGACGCTTTCTCTCCAATGATAGGTAATGACCAGGCAAAAATTTGATAGTTTGATTGTAGGTTGGATCAAAAATTGCCAGCCCTTTTAAAACTTTGACCAAATACCATGAAACTGTTGTGGGAGCAACTATAGTTACTGACTCTGTTATGTAATTTAAAATACTTATATCGCATCAGCATAAAGAATTTGAATAACTTATAACACTGAATTGAGTATCAATTGAATGTGCCATAATTTATCAATATTTATCTACGCTGAGAGAAAATAAAACCTTGTTTTTAAGAGTTTTTGAGTATGCAATCAATCACAGCAATATTACCCTGATTAAGTAATATAAGTAACAAGCGATACATATTTACTAGGTAATTCATTCATTACCAAGAGAATTGTGTCAACTTAACCAATTATGAATCTGTGATCCCCCCTTACCAGCAGTCTCACACAGTCCTAAACTTAAGGTGATATTAAAAAGGCAGTCGGGAGAAACTCTGTGAAAAAAGTATTAGCAATCATTCTCGGTGGTGGTGCGGGTACTCGTCTTTATCCCCTAACGAAACTACGTGCCAAACCAGCAGTACCCGTGGCAGGAAAGTATCGTTTAATAGATATTCCTGTCAGTAATTGTATAAACTCAGAAATCTACAAAATCTATGTGCTGACACAATTTAACTCAACCTCCCTGAATCGCCATATAGCCCGTACCTATAATTTTACTGGCTTCAACGAGGGGTTTGTGGAAGTACTAGCGGCACAGCAAACCCCAGAAAACCCCAACTGGTTCCAAGGTACCGCTGATGCTGTGCGTCAGTACCTATGGCAATTGGAGGAATGGGATGCGGAAGATTATTTGATTCTCTCCGGAGACCATCTATACCGCATGGATTACCGCCTGTTTATCCAGCGCCATAAAGAAACCAATGCTGATATTACCCTTTCAGTTATCCCCATAGATAAAAGCCGGGCTTCGGACTTTGGTTTAATGAAAATCGACCAGTCCGGTAGGGTGATTGACTTTAGCGAAAAGCCCAAGGGCGAAGCATTAGATAAGATGCAGGTCGATACTACAGTGCTGGGATTATCACCAGACCAAGCCGAATTACAACCCTACATCGCCTCCATGGGGATTTATGTCTTTAAAAAAGATGTTCTGATCAAGTTGTTGAAAGAATCTTTGGAAAGGACTGATTTCGGCAAAGAAATTATTCCTGATGCCAGTAAAGATTACAATGTTCAAGCTTACTTATTTGATGATTACTGGGAAGATATTGGTACAATTGATGCTTTTTATCATGCCAATTTAGCATTAACTAAACAACCTTTACCACCCTTTAGCTTCTACGATGAAGAAGCACCAATTTACACTCGCGCTCGTTATTTACCCCCAAGTAAACTGTTAAATTGCACAGTCACAGAGTCGATTATTGGCGAGGGTTGTATTCTCAAAGATTGTCGGATTCAGCATTCAGTTTTAGGAGTGCGATCGCGCATTGAATCTGGCTGTGTAATCGAAGAATCTCTCCTCATGGGGGCAGACTTTTATCAACCTTTTGTAGAACGTCAATGTAACTTAGATAAAGGAAACATTCCCGTAGGTATTGGCACAGACACGATTATTCGCCGTGCTATCGTTGATAAGAATGCCCGTATCGGTCATGATGTAAAAATCATCAATAAAGATAACGTGCAAGAAGCAGAACGGGAAAATCAAGGCTTTTACATCCGCAGTGGCATTATTGTAGTGATGAAAAATGCTGTAATTCCCGACGGAACAATAATTTAGTGATTGGTCATTGGTCATTAGTCATGGGTCATAAATAATTACTCAATACTAATTGACCACTGACAACGGATGCAGAAAAAGTGACACAAATATTTGTACTAATTGGTCTTCCTGGTAGTGGAAAGTCAACTTTAGCGCAACAATTAATAGCACAAAGCCCCCAGATGCAGCTGATTTCAACGGATGCGATTCGGGGGCAACTTTTTGGTTCGGAAGCAAATCAGGGTCCGTGGCCGCTGATTTGGGGAGAAATAGAACGGCAATTCCAACAAGCAGTAACCGCCAATCAGACAACTATCTTCGATGCTACCAACGCTCGAAGACGCCAGCGCGGTGAAATTATCGCTTTAGCCCGGGGCGTCGGTTTTACGCACATTACAGGATTATGGGTGAGAACCCCTGTTTGGCTGTGTTTAGCACGCAATCAAAAGCGTCAGCGTCAAGTTCCCGAAGAAATCATTTTCAGAATGTATCGTCAAATCCGGGATGCGCCCCCTAGTCTAGAAGAAGGAATAGACCGGCTGATTTATTTTGTCTAAAAGCAGAGAGTACGGAAATTGCGCCGCTGGAGTGAGCGGGAACCACACTTGAATTGCCTTAATGTCTGTTAATTTAAAATCAGAGTTTTTTATCTTGGGGATTTTCCCGAGCAAAAAACCAATTTCACACTTTACGAAAAAAACATAAAAAAATTTTTATAGGAGGCTGGTAGATGGCTGCAACCGATTTCAAAGACTATTACGCAATTTTGGAAGTCAGTAAAACCGCCAGTCCAGAAGACATTAAACAAGCCTTTCGGAAATTAGCTCGTAAATATCACCCTGATGTCAATCCAGGGAACAAGCAAGCAGAGGCAAAGTTTAAAGAAGTAAATGAAGCCTACGAAGTTTTGTCAGATGTTGATAAGCGCAAGAAGTACGACCAATTTGGTCAATACTGGAAACAAGTGGGGGAAGGTTTCCCTAGCGGCGGTCCTGGTGTGGATATGGGTGGTGTTGACTTCAGTCAGTACGGGAGTTTTGATGAATTTGTCAACGAGTTATTAGGGCGTTTTGGTGGACCTAGCCCCCGTGGTGGAAGGCCTGGCTACTCTTATCGTACTTCGACGGGCAGACCCAGCGGTTATGGTGGCTTTAATGATGTTGGTTTTCAAGATGTTGCTAGGGGTGGAGGTCAAGATTCAGAAGCTGCAATTACTTTAACTTTTGCCGAGGCCTTCGCTGGTGTGCAGAAACGCTTTAGTTTAGGTAACGAAACTATTGAAGTTCGCATCCCATCGGGTGCTAAAACTGGGACTCGCCTACGGGTGCGGGGTAAAGGTCAATTGAACCCCATGACTCAACAACGGGGCGATTTATATTTAAAGGTTGAACTTCAACCACATTCGTTCTTCCAGTTTGAAGGTGATAATCTCCTGTGTGAAGTTCCCATCACCCCAGATGAAGCCACCTTGGGAGCTTCAATAGATGTCCCCACCCCCGATGGTTCTGTAAATGTCAAGTTACCCGCGGGAGTCCGTTCTGGTCAATCCCTGCGGTTGCGGGGGAAAGGTTGGCCTTTAGCTAAGGGGGGACGTGGTGATCAGTTGGTAAAAGTGGCGATTGTTCCTCCCAAGGATCTCAGCCCCCAAGAACGAGAATATTATGAAAAAATCCGGGCTATACGTACCTATAATCCCCGCAGTCATCTACAGCAGTTCAAGTTTTGAGCCTTCATAGGTAGAGACCTGCGGGCGAAACGTCTCCAAAATATACCCACCTGAATTACCGAAATCCGAACTGAGCTACTAGTTAACCAATTACGAATTATATTGGTGGGTAAGGGCAACCCATTCGTTTAATCGTTCACAGTCTATCACCTCAAAGCCGGCTTTATTTAAGGCTGTGGTGACATTTTCCTCATGGTCTGTGGTGAACCCGGATGTAATTAGTAGCCCTGGTTGGGTTTTATTATGACTTAGCGATCGCCTGAAGTCATCGGCAAGGGCAATGTTTACCCGTGCGAAAATATTGGCAACAATTAGATCAAAGGTGTCTTTTACTTCAGGGGATACATCCTTAACAGTGTTTCCACCCATCCAATGCCCCAGTTCACAGCCACAGCCCAGGCTACCTGACATTACCTTTACTTGTTGCTGTACTCCATTAAGAAATACTGTTTCCTGAGTTGCTTGTACAGCTATGCTGTCATTATCTAAGGCTAAGACATTCGCCCCCAGCTTGGCCATGGCTACACTCAAAATACCTGAACCTGAGCCGAAGTCCAACACGTCCATTTTAGGAGTTATGTGGCGTTCTAGCAGTCGCAGGCTGAGAATCGTTGCAGGGTGCAAACCGCTACCAAAGGCCAGGGTTTTCCGGAGTTTTAAGGTAATTTTGTCTGCTGGATCAGATTGAGCAGGTGTGTCGGAACTGACTATAATGAATTTATTCCCAATTCGATGCACCAGCGGCTCTGGCGCATATCTGATTTTTTTTTCAACCACAGTAGTCTCCATGGCTGTGGTCATTCCAGTGCGATGTAAAGGCGATAGCAGATTCTCAATGTTTTCTAAACGTGTCCGCGCAGTGACATCGTAGGGTAAATATAACCGGATTGTAAATTTCCAATCGGAGTTAGGCGAATCAGATTCCCTATATTCGGTAATATCAACATTATTAATATCAATACTTTCAGCCAGCAACGTACAAACCCAATCTACCGCTTCATGGGTTGTATTCAGTTTTAATTCTATCCAAGACATTATTTTGAGATGATTTTTTGTTTTCGACTGACCCAGGACGCAAACCCAATACCAGTGACAAACATCAATAAGCTATAAATAGCTGCGGGAATAGCCATTCTAGAATTATTCAGGAATGTAGGGGAAGAAGCGATCGCGATCGCTAGAGTTCCGCTTTGAATGCCTACTTCCACTGTAATTGCTATAGCGCTTTTTTCACCTAATTGGGTTAAAGTAGCGATGGTAAAACCCAAAGCCATTGTTACCACATTTAAAACCAGAGTCACCCAACCCACGTCAATCACATAGGAAATAAAATTATCTCGTTCACCCAGCAGCACCCCAGTAATCACCAGCGCCAGGAAAAATAAAGACAGCCACTTTACCGGTTTATCTGCTTTTGCAGCTATTCTTGGGGCATAGCGATTGATTAACATTCCTATTGATACAGGTACAAGGGTAATGACTGCAATTTGCAAAACAGTATTGATAAAAGGTAACTGTAGCGTTGTCCCCGTTCCCAAAAATGCTTGCATTGAAAGATTCACTACCAGAGGAATAGTAAAAACCGTAATTAAACTACTCATGGCTGTGAGAGTAACGGACAAAGCAACATCTCCCCCGGCCAAGAGTGTAATCATGTTAGAAGTAGGTCCACCGGGGCAAGCTACTAAAATCATTATACCTACGGCTAATGCTGGATCGAGGGGAAACAGTGACGCAATGGCAAAGCCGACAATTGGTAAAATGATTAACTGTGCAACTAACCCAATTACCACTGATTTAGGATAGATAACAACTCGCCGGAAGTCTTCTATGGTCAAAGATAATCCCATGCCCAACATAATAATAAATAAAGCTAGGGGCAGAAAAACAGTGGTGAGAAAATTTTCTTGCATCTGTATTGGTAAGGATCAAACTACGTCCGGATTATACATTGCTCACGGGTGCTTAGATGAGGAAACTTTTCTCAATAAGTTGGCTGGGTGAAGCAAGAATCCCACGTGATTCTATCCGTGGGAGTGTCAAGAGATGTCTATTGAGTTGATATCGTTAATACCTGGGGCGGTGTAGCATCTGGGGGATAGATCAAGTCTACTTCTACCAATCTGCGATCGCCTGGTGGCATATTTAATAATATCAAGGGTTCTCCAGGTTGACCCCGCCTTTGGACTAAATGGGTGAACTGAGTTTTGGCGTGACCTCGGTCATCTGTATAACGTAAACGTACTGACCCCCGGAAGAATACTTGGGGTGCTGTGGTTGTGAAGAAGCGTAAGCCCTGTTTTAGCAAATTCTCCTCTTTGATTGGCGTTTGTAGAGATACAGCAACTGTTTGAGTATTTTCAGTATTGTTATGCAGGGGAAAATGTAAACTATATTGAATACCATAGTTGCCATGAGCGCGATAGGCGGTATCAGGATAACGCACCAACATGGGGGCTGCTTGAATTTGACTAGTTCCTAAAGTACCGCCGTGCAAACTACTTATAGGATAGGAAAATGCTTGCCCACTTTTGGGAATTGTCAAATATCTAGCTTCTGCATGATCTAAAACTAAGGATTTCCACTGAGAACCTTGAGCCACTCCGGCGACACGCCCATAAATTTGGGGTTGTTTAGTTGCTTCTAGGGGTGTGGGGACTCTATCCCGTGGGGTTGATAATTCTCCACTTTTTAGTAAATTTTCCCACTCCTCTAAACTAGGCTCACCCTCAGTACCATCCTCATTTTGACGCCCAAATAAAGCCATACTAGCCGCATAAACTCTACCAATACTGTGTAACCGCATTAAGGTAGAGCGGCCATTTAAAGGTGGTGTCAGTTCCTTTACGGGAATAGGGAGATTTAATAACATCTGATTTTTACCCGGCGGAATGACAAGTTGGGCGGGGAAAATTTCTTGCCGCCTTCCTCTTAAGATATCAGATACAGCGCGATCGCCTGGGCCTGCAAAAATCTGACCTAAGATATTCTGACTCACAGATGGTAACTGAATAAATGGTGCATCTGGCTGACTCAAATAACTTGCTGCTTGCAAAATATTGACTGTTACTGGTTCAGTTCCGGGGTTATGCAGCATGATCCCTAGATAGAGCGCTCGTAAATCCTCTGGTGGTTCAGCCTTAGCAACATGGTGGGCAAAAACATCAAATCGCCCTTGAAACGGATAATTTAAATGTGCTGCTGGCGCTTTCTTGTCATCTGCGGGAAAAGTAGAAAGTAAAATTCCTTCTTTTAATACCAATTCTGGACTATTGCTGTTAAATACAGGCACAGTATCCAGTTTTCCCGGTAAAGGACGCACTTCTTGAAGCTGTATTGCTTCTGGTGCGGGTGCGGTAGTAGGTGTTGATTGGGCGATTATACCACTGAGTAAAAAATGAAGCATAGAAATCAGAGAAATATTGACCTTAGAGACGCTAAGGACTTGATAAAAGTGCCAAATTGTGAATAATTAATAAGAAATCAGCCAATATGAGGGGCAAATTATCTGGATTTAACACTGGAACATGGACAAAAATACATGGTGTTGCCAGTTGATTTTGACATAAGTAATGTAAAACTGAATAGTAAAGACTCTCACAAACAAATTTACCGCAGTCGTGGCTAATCTCAACTACTGTTGTACCTGCTACTATTTTCTCTAAATTAACAGTTGTCTGCAAAATACTTTCCCCACAGCTAGCAACCGCTTCCAGACTTAGTTTTGTCCTGCTAGCAGCCATACCACAACAAATAATGTAATTGGGTTGGAGTTGAGAAATTTTTTGCCTGACTTGGGAACTGGCCATATCTGCATCCACAGGTAAACGCCGTAAAAATTTTAAATCATGAGGAAGGGCGTGAACTTTGATCACTTCGATTAATAAATCATCAGAAGAATTTGACTGTTGATCACTCAACCAAATCTCAAAAGAAGTTAATAGTATTCTTTTCCGCATAAGAAATATTATTTAGAATAGAAACACCCTCCATAATAAACTTACAAGGAGCAGGTCAATGCCAGTCATTGCAGTCGTAGATTACGATATGGGAAATTTGCACTCAGTCTGCAAAGGTTTAGAAAAAGTAGGAGCAACTCCTCAGATTACTCATGCTGCTAAAGATTTAGAACTGGCGGATGCAGTTGTATTACCGGGGGTGGGAGCATTTGACCCCGCAGTACAAAACCTGCGATCGCTTGGCTTAGAACAACCCATTAAAGATACGATCTCGTCTGGTAAACCCTTCTTAGGTATCTGTTTGGGATTGCAAATTTTATTTGAATCCAGTGCGGAAGGAACCCAACCAGGGCTAGGAATTATCCCCGGAAAGGTGCGCCGATTTCAACCAGAACCAGGGATTACTATTCCTCATATGGGATGGAACCAACTAGAGTTCACCCAACCAAACAGCCTTTTGTGGGAGCATTTACCAGCCAGTCCCTGGGTATATTTCGTTCATTCTTACTATGTTGACCCCTGCGACCCCCAAGTTCGTGCGGCCACTGTGACTCACGGATCTCAGACCATCACAGCCGCCATCGCCCATGAAAACCTGACAGCAGTCCAATTCCACCCGGAAAAATCTTCTAATATCGGGTTGCAAATCCTGTCTAATTTTGTTGCACAAGTCCGCGAAAAAATTGCTGCATAATCCAACTGTAACTTTGAGATTTTGTCGTTTGTTGTTTGTCCTTTGTCATGATTTTTCCCTTGACTGTTGACCTATGACTTATGACTTATGACTCATGCATAACGAATAATGACACTGAGAATTTACGGGAATCGCCAAATTAAAACTTTACCAGGGCAAGCTACCAGACCCACTAGTGCGCGGGTCAGGGAGGCAGTATTCAACATTTGGCAAGGGGAAATTGTAGATTGTCGCTGGCTAGATGTGTGTACTGGTAGTGGTTCCATGGGTGCAGAAGCTTTGTGTAGAGGAGCCAGTTTAGTAGTAGGAATAGAAAAATCTAGCCGAGCCTGTGCCATCATTCAGCAAAATTGGCAGCAGGTGAGCCGTAGTGAACAAAAATGGCAAGTTTTGCGAGGTGATGTCATTCACCAGTTAAAAAAGTTATCAGGGAAACAATTTGAGAAGATTTACTTTGATCCGCCTTATGCTAGTGGATTATATGAGCCAGTTTTAGCAGCGATCGCTGATGACAATTTATTAGCTGTGAATGGTGAAATAGCTGTAGAACACAATCCCCAGGGTTGGAAGCCTCCAATGATTAGCAATTGGGAAATTTGCCGCCAAAAGGTTTACGGTAATACAGCGCTAACTTTTTATACAAATGTTAAATTGAATGCAATCCTTTAAAATTATATAGCATTTCCCATGCTCGTGAGGTACAAAGTTGTTTAGTTTCAGGGCATAGGGAACAGGGAATAGGCAATTGATGTGTACTTCATTAGCCTGAAAAAGGCTTTATGCTATTTAAATATGTTTCAGTATAAAATATAATTAACTTTATACAAAAATAGAGATGCGATTCCTCGCATCTCTACTGAGAACTATTAACCGCCCAACTCGGTGGGGCGCTTGTATTGCTTATAGGCAGCGTAAAATAGCCCGGAAAGGGTGACAAAAATCAGACCAAGGACAATACCTGACAGCAGGGGTTCAACCACTTTAAATCTCCTGTTAGCAAATGTTTGATATAGGATGCTGCTGTTCATTCTATCAAATTGAAGATGAATCCCGCCTTCGACAATGTTTTTAGTCCATAAATCATCAGGAAAAAATTATATTTAGTGCTTGCAGACACCATCAAGAAATTTTAAGCTATGTGTAGGAAATGCAAAACTTTTAGTAACCTCGACTTCTACGGCAAACTTTTTGGATAACCAGATTACCAAACCCGAAACTCAAATACAGTGGATCGCCTTGTTGGCTCTGGCGATACTACTAGCAGCTCCTTTGGGCATTTTTGGTGTTCAAATGGTTAGAGCTTCTGATCCTTATGTGAACAATGTCCTTTCCCTCAAAGGAAACCCAGTTCAAGGAAATGCTATCTTTCAGATCAACTGTGCTGGTTGTCATGGAATAGAAGCGGACGGACTAGTAGGACCTAGTTTACAAGGGGTTTCAAAGCGCAAATCACCATCCCAGCTAATTCACCAAGTAATTAGTGGCGAAACACCTCCAATGCCAAAATTTCAACCTAGCGATCACGAAATGGCAGACCTATTGAATTATTTGGAGAGTCTATAGTCAGATTGCGCCGATAATCCTAGACTTGACAGCTGTCTTCATGCTCCCACTGCTTGAAGCTGTGGGATTATTGGTTAAATGAGGTAAAATTAGCTACGATTTCCGGATAATTCGATATAGAATATCAAACTTAAAATCCAAAATTACAATGACAAAGCTAACTCCTAATTCTAGTTTTAGTGTTACCCTTCGGTTGCAAATTCCCAATCGTGTGGGAATGTTAGCATCAATTACCCAGGCCATCGCCATCAGCGGTGGTAATCTGGGACAAATTGATTTAATCGAACAAACACGCCATGAGTCTATCCGTGATATTACTGTAGATGCGGCTAGTACTGAACACGCTGAGACTATTGTGCAAGCGGTGAAAGCATTACCAGATATTCAGGTGTTAAGTGTTTACGATCGCACCTTTAACCTGCACCGTGGGGGTAAAATTAGCATTACCAGTCGCATTCCCCTGACGAGTGTTTCGGATTTAGCCATGGCCTACACCCCAGGAGTAGGTCGCATTTGTACTGCGATCGCCGAAGCTCCCGAAGAAGTTTACAATTTAACTATCAAACAAAATACTGTAGCTATTGTAACTGATGGTAGTGCAGTTTTGGGTTTGGGAAATCTCGGACCATCTGCGGCTTTACCAGTGATGGAAGGTAAAGCGATGCTGTTTAAAGAATTCGCTGGTATTGATGCTTTTCCTATCTGTCTTAATACCCAAGATACAGATGAAATTGTGCGGACGGTGAAAAACCTCGCGCCGGTTTTTGGTGGTGTTAATTTAGAGGACATTGCTGCTCCTCGTTGCTTTGAAATTGAACAAAGATTACGAGCAGAATTGGATATCCCAGTGTTTCATGATGACCAACATGGTACAGCCATTGTCACCTTAGCAGCCTTGTTTAACGCTTTAAAACTGGTAAACAAGTCCATTGCACAAATCCGCATTGTGATTAATGGTGCGGGAGCTGCTGGGGTAGCCATCGCCCGGTTACTTCGCAAAGCTGGAGCCGAAAAAATTTGGATGTGCGACTCTAAAGGAATTCTCTCGACTAACCGCACTGATTTGACCCCAGAGAAGCAGGAATTTGCCGTTAAAGCTCAGGGGACTTTAGCAGGTGCAGTGCAGGGCGCAGACGTGTTTATCGGTGTGAGCGCCCCGGGAGTATTGACAGTGGAAATGGTGCAAGCAATGGCTAAAGACCCCATTGTTTTTGCTATGGCTAATCCCATTCCCGAAATTCAGCCAGAACTAGTAAGTAAACTTGTCGCTGTGATGGCCACCGGTCGGAGTGACTACCCGAATCAAATTAATAATGTTTTGGCTTTTCCGGGGGTATTTCGTGGTGCTTTAGATTGTCGCGCCCGGTCTATTACTACCAGTATGTATTTAGAAGCAGCTAGTGCGATCGCATCTTTAGTCAAACCTTCAGACTTGAATCGGGAACATATTATCCCCTCAGTATTTGATCAACGGGTTGCTCCTGCGGTTGCTGCTGCTGTCCAACAAGCAGCTCGCCAAGAAGGAATTGCTCACAGTTAACAGGACTTACAGCACATTGCAGGTAGATAGGTAATCTGACATACTCCCGTAACTGAATTTCTTTGAGAAATTCAGTGTATGCTTCTCATCCAATCAAGCTATTGCTATTATGCCTACGCCACCCGCGCTATGGGAGGCTTAGACTTTAATAAACCACTGTTGGCGATACATGAGATAACTCACTGCTAACCAAAATAAGAGTGTGACTAGGGCGAATAGCAATGAACCGTTGAGCGCACCCGCCCAAGATGCGAAAATGTTTTGGTAAATCCAGTTGTAGGTGCTGATGGTGGTTTCATCTGTGCCGATTTTGGTTCTCACTAAGATTTTAATTAGTAAAACTGATGCTGTGAATAGGGCGATCGCATTTAATCCCATGATTTCAAAGGGTTTACTCCAGCGTCGAATTAGCCTTACTTCTATCAATTCATAACAAGCTGCTAGGAATATTAAAGCCCAACCCGTGCTAAACATCACATAGGAACTTGTCCACAGTTTTTTATTAATGGGAAATGTCAACCCCCACACCCAACCAATCATTAAGCAACCAATACCAAATAATCCCAATCCTATTGTTGTACGTGTTTTTATTGGCTGTTTGCGTATCCATTTACCTGTAAAGTACCCAGCCATAACATTAACGATGGCGGTAATGCTGCTAAATAGTCCCTCTGGATCTCCCAAATTCTCATACCCATCACCTGCATATAGGTGGACTGGGGGAATAATTAAGCGGTCAATATATGCGCCAAAGTTACCGGTGCGAGTCAGTATACCCCTCCCATAATCGGGAACTGGGACATACATGATGATTAGCCAATAGCCGATGAGTAACACAACTGCTAGTATCCACTGTCCTTTGGCTGGTAGTTTGAGGACTGCAAGGGCGGCGAGCAGGTATGTTAAACTAATGCGCTGTAATACTCCCATGATGCGGATATTACTTAAATCAAAAGTCCAAATCCCCTGATTCCAAAAGCCGTTTAGTAGTAAGCCTAGGAGAAATAGTATGGCAGTACGACGCCAGATGCGCCAGTAAACCCCTGCGGTGTACTTTGACAAGGAAAATGACATTGCTGCACCGACAATAAACAAGAAAAAGGGAAATACTAGGTCTGTCGGTGTGCATCCGTGCCAATCAGCATGAGCTAGGGGAGGATATACTTTACCGGCTACTCCTGCCATGTTGACTAAAATCATAGCAGCAATGGTGATACCGCGAAACACATCCAGTGAGAACAGGCGCATAGGGTAGATTTTATATATGAATATTTGATTTTTTACAAGCTAGACTAGCAGAAGCTACAAGTAAGTTAAGATGCAGTTAGCTCCCCTATTCCCGTTGTTTTATCGTATTCTCCAACCCAGTTTTCCTAACTGTCTTTGGAGTGGTAATCTTGATTATAAAGCGATCGCTCTGACTTTTGATGATGGACCTCACCCGGAATACACACCGCAAGTATTGGCAGTATTAGACCGCTACAATATCAAGGCCAGCTTTTTTTGCTTGGGTGCTTGTGTTAATCGTTCCCCAGGTATTGCCAAAGCCATATGCGATCGCGGACACTGGATCGGATTACATGGTTATGATCATCGTTCTTTTCCCACCCTCTCTCCAAATCACCTACAAGAAAGTTTAAAAAGAACTCAAGCTGCGATCTACAATGCTTGTGAATTGACACCCGAACAAGTGTGTGATGTTCGACCCCCCAACGGTTTGTTTACACCCCAAACTTTACAATTATTCTTTAAATGGAATTACCGCCCAGTTATGTGGAGTGTTGTACCAGAAGACTGGGTAAGGCCGGGAGGAGCTACTGTAGTCCGACGAGTTCTTAAACAAGTGCGGAACGGTTCACTAATTGTTTTGCATGATGGTGCTTGTGGTGGACAAGATGTTGCTGTCACTATCCAAGCACTGATTCCGCCATTAATAGATCAAGGCTATGAATTTGTGACTATTGATACTCTTTGGGAGCAAAAAAACAACCATGACTTCACAGCCAAGAATTCAGTTTGACAGTCTCAGGTCTAAAGATACTGAGATTCTGCTGACAGAGTAACTTTAGGCAAAACCCACAGTCTTACTCTCGCTAAGATCGTCAAACACCCTCTACCCAGTCGGCTAAAGTCTAAGCCTAGCTTACTGGCTACTTTTGACCAGAAAAGACAACGGTGGTTTTAACCACCAAGTCGCTTCCCTCTCAGGGCTAAAGCCGCCGAGTTTCCCGCTTACCGCGATATTTTTATGAACTTAGGATACGAAGCCAACTATTTCCACTTGGCTGCGTCCTCTTCACTAAGAGGATAAGAATTTGGGTATGCTGAGTCTTGAGTACCCAGCAGATTATGGATTTCACGTAATGAATTTGGTTGATCTGTAAAATTGTGAGGTGAATCACTCCCACGTTCAATTAGGTCTTCAACTTGGCAATTCAAAGCTTTGCAAAACCTAATAATTCTTTCAATATGCTCTATCCCAGTTCTACCGCTTTCCCAGTTCTGGATCGTGCTTTCAGTTACGCCTACAAGACGAGAGAGTTCGAGTTGAGTTAGCCCTGCTTTTTCACGGAGCGAAGCTATCCTTGGTTTTGGCTTCTTTTTCACAGCTACGGCACTTTTATTTTATCTATATCAGTCGTATATTCTATCACCAAAAGAAAATAAAGCCTAGAAAATTACTAATTTTTTTTCTTTACACTATACATACTTAATTGTTTTTGCTGAGACTATCTATAAATTTTTTGATAAAATATACACAAACATAGTCTACCGTAAATTTCAGCGGTAATGGATAAGTAAAATCAACAGTTTTGCAGCTATGAGAGCGGGAAACCCACTCCTTATAGGCGTGGGACAAATGCACAGATTTAATTACTGCTTCTCTTAACTGGAAAAGTTATCTACCCTGACATCCTTCCAAATATCGGAAACTTGCCAACCTGAGTTACCAAGAGATTGGACTATGGGATGAGTACGTACAGGAATGTAGTTAATCTCTCCATTCTCTATATATTCCGGATATTCCTCAACCACAGGTTCTGAGACATTAACAGTGTCTGCTGGAAAACCTTGTTCTTCTGCTTCCTCCATCAGCTTGATTTTATCGAGGAGAAGCTTTTCAGATTTTTTGATTAGTTTCATATTAAGTTCAAGAATTGGAAACCTGGACAATAAAAAAACGAAAATCTTGATATTGATTTTGAAACAGACTATTGTAGCCTTTCAAAAATCTTTAGAGAGATCCGCAAAAAGTTATTATTAACTTTGGGGTAAAAAATTTACTTGACAATTACTGATATAAGCAATTGCAGTTAAAAGCACTCTCCCGCGCATTAATCACGGGGGATTGTGGGTTAAATCAATAATCACAGGCATTACTCCTGCTACATTGCCTCACCCATTCGACAACGTCTTACCCAAAAAAGGCATTCTAGCATTAATGGACTGATAAATTCAACCATCTACTGATATCCGCCGGCTAGAAATCACTTGCTGATTGAGGTTACCGCATGGGGTTGACTTAGAAGCAACACCAGAGGCTGATGTTTCTACACTATTAACTGAACCCGATTGAAAATTATTCCACCGTCACACTCTTAGCGAGATTCCGCGGCTGATCGACATCCAAACCACGACGGGCAGCAATATGATAAGCTAACAATTGCAAAGGAATCACGGTGAGAATCGGCGATAACAACTCGTCTACATCAGAAACGGGAAGCAAATCCTTAAATATTTCCCCAGCTTCGCCATCATGGATGGGAGTTACACCAATTAAGCGGGAATCTCTGGCTTTGGCTTCTTGGGCATTAGAAAGCACCTTTTCATAAACACTACCAGGAACAGCGATCGCTACTACAGGAACTTTCGCTTCCAATAAAGCAATCGGTCCATGTTTCATTTCCCCCGCTGGATAACCTTCAGCATGAATATAGCTGATTTCCTTTAATTTTAAAGCTCCTTCTAAAGCAATGGGAAAGTTGATCCCCCTCCCCAAAAAGATAAAATCCTTGGTTTCAGCAAAGTCATGTGCTAAGTTTTCGGTTAAAGTTTCCTGACTTGTCAAAGTCCCCTCAATTTGTTGAGGAATTTGCTGCAACCCGTGAATAATTTCTGCTAATCTCTCTGGCGAAACTGTCTGAAAACGAGCTGCTAAATCTAAGGCTAAAGCGTAAAATGCCATCAGTTGGGCGACAAAGGTTTTTGTTGCCGCCACCCCAATTTCAATTCCTGCTAAGGTATTGATAATATGGGGAACCATTAACCCCAGGCTGCTTTCTGGACGATTGGTAATACCTAAAAGTCGGGCTTGATATTTGTCTTCTTTCCCTTGGCGACGCTCTTTTTCCATACCTAATGCTGCCAGTGTATCCGCAGTTTCACCTGATTGGGTAACACCAATAATTAACGTATTCGCTGTTAAGGGTGAAGGTGCATAGCGATACTCAGAAGCATAATGTACTTGAGTAGAAATCCCTGCCAGTTGTTCAATTAAATATTTGCCGATTAATCCTGCGTGCCAACTCGTACCACAGGCAACAATATTAATTTGTTCTAGGTCTGTGTAAAATTCATCAGGTAAGTTGAGGTTAATTGGTGACCTTGATTCAGTCAAATTAGTATCAGTATGAAAGTAAGCGGCTAAACTAGCTCTAACTACCCCTGGTTGCTCATGGATTTCTTTGAGCATAAAGTGTTTGAATCCCTGCTTTTCTACCATCGTGGGATTCAAATTCAGCAACCGTGGTTGTTTTTTCAACCTATCCCCGGCAAAGTTATAAATTTCTACGCCTAATGGTGTCAGTCGGGCGATTTCGCCGTTTTCTAGTGGTAAAACGGCACGGGTATGAGCCACAATGGCTGGAGTGTCAGAAGCGCAAAAGAACTCACCTTGACCAAAGCCAATCACTAAGGGGGCTTGTTGACGCACTACAATCAACTCATCTGGGTAGTCAGCAGAAATAACTGCGATGGCAAATGCACCCTGAAGATGGTTAACCGCTTGGCGAATTGCTTCTAATAAAGGAGATGGGGAAGTAGGGAGATGGGGCGTTGGGGGATGCTTTAGAAATTGGGCTATGAGATGGGGAATTACTTCGGTGTCAGTTTCGGAAACAAACAGGTGTCCTTTTTCTTTAAGTTCTTCGCGCAATTCCCGGTAGTTTTCGACAATGCCATTTTGTACCACCGCCACACGCATGTTATTGTCCATATGGGGATGGGCGTTGTGTTCTTCCGGTTTACCATGAGTCGCCCAGCGGGTGTGACCAATACCAATTTGGGCAGGAGTTGCTATTTGTTCGAGTTTAGAACGCAGGTTGTGTAGTTTGCCTTTGGCGCGAACACATTTTACCTCATCTTCCCACACGGTGGCTATACCGGCGGAGTCGTATCCCCGATATTCTAGTTTTTCTAGCCCTGCCAGTAAGATATCTGTTGCTGATTGAGTGCCTATATACCCAACAATTCCACACATGACTGACACCACCTGGTTTCAATATACTGCAATCTAGTCTAGTTGCCAGCAGAAGAGTGGCATTCTCTCCTAAAAAAAAAGGAGCAATTAGCTCCCTATGCTACCAGCTATGGTAATGGTTTTTTACTTTTCCTAAAAAAAATAAAAATGTTGTAGGGTGGATATGTTCACCCTACAATCCTAAATTGTCAACCAAATCAGGAATTTAAAGTCAATTCCTTAATAAGCTAGACCCATACTGCGAGTCGTCTCAGCCCCTAAATAGACTCGAATGCTTAAAAAGTCAGTAGGGCAGGCTGTTTCACAACGCTTACATCCCACGCAGTCCTCGGTGCGCGGTGAAGAGGCAATTTGAGCGGCTTTACAGCCATCCCAAGGCACCATCTCCAACACATCTGTAGGACAAGCGCGGACGCACTGGGTGCAGCCAATGCAGGTATCGTAGATTTTTACGGTATGAGACATTGAAAAAAGGCTCCTTTCCAGTGTTCTTCTCTGCAAAAGAATCATATATCAAAGCATAGTTTACAGCAGTAGCTTATCGTCCGTAATCAAAAGGCTACATAACTTTAAACAATGTAATAGCCACTGGGGAAATTTTATATTTGCTAAATCTCTCTATTGCCTGTATATCAATGAGAATCAATGGGTGTATTTACCTTTATGCCGGATCAAAGCCCTGCTATTTGTAAACTTATATGAACTGAAAGTCAACACAGATCAAGTCAATGTGGGATTTCTCCATAGTAATTATAGACTATTAGAGCAAAGCAAATAGTGATGAAATATTTGCCGGCGATCACCAGCGATCGCGGTGATTTGGTCAGCTAGAGTAGTTTACTGCGATAGGATTTGTATAATGTAAATCACATCACATAAATTTATTTATGGAGCCAGAGTCTTTAGCAACTGAGGTGATTCTGACACATGGTCACCAGTCACTCGGTAGAGTTCAACTTGATTGGATACCCCAACCTGGAAACTATGTCGATTTTGAAGGTAAAACTTATGCGGTATTAGAACGCCGCCACAGATACCAATTTAAATCGGGACGTTACCACTTGCGGAATATAGCCCTTTACGTACAGTCAGCCAAAAGACCAACAGAGAAAACCTTAGTCAAGGGACGTTGGGTAATAGGTGATGCTACCTGTATCTATAATGCACAGTCAGAAATCATCCGCTGTGCTGTCAACCCCGAAGGACTGTGTGAGTCTTGTCGTTTCTACGAAAAAGTAGAAGTGAGAAGTTAGGTGTCAACAATTCCCTAATACTTCGCCTACAATTAAACGGTTACCATTGACAAAATCCCATCCCGACTGCGGACGTTTGCCGGCTAAGTGAACCTCTCGTAAAAGTAGCAACCCCTCACCAGTTTGGGCAATAGGGCCAATTCCCTTGGCGATGCTTACCACTTCTCCTATACTCCCTGATCCGGTTGATAAATCAGGTAATTTTTCGTAAATTTCTGTTATTTCAGGTGTCGGATCGTCACAGTAAGCATCCCCAATGGGAATAGAGGCAATAATTTTTATTCCTTGATCACGAAAGGTGGTTGTACAATTGGGGTAAAAGCCTCTAATTTGGTTGTGTAATTGAATAGCAGTCTTTGACCAGTCTAATGTGTAGTTGTGCTTTGTAATCAAAGGCGCGTAAGTCGCCTCTGAGTCATCTTGAGGAACAGGTTCAATTTCTTGATTTTGCCAATGGAATAAAGTTTCTACTAATAAATCTCCGCCCATTACAGATAGCCTCTGAGCTAAATCCTGGGAATTATCTAGCAATGCAATCGGTGTGCTTGCCTTCAATAACATAGCTCCGGTATCCATTCCTACATCCATTAACATTGTGGTGATCCCCGTTTCCTTTTCACCGTTATACAGAGACCACTGAATTGGTGCTGCACCACGATACTTAGGTAAAATCGAGCCATGGACGTTAATACAACCTAACCTGGGTATATGCAATATTTCTGCTGACAAAATCTGTCCATAGGCCACCACCACAAAGACATCTGCATCACACTGTTGAAGTTGGGTTAAAGTCTCAGTATCCTTTTTAATCCGTGGTGGTTGCCATACAGGCAAGTTATGGTCAATAGCAACGGTTTTGATGGGGGAAGGGATTAATTTATTTCCCCGTTCACGACGTTTATCAGGTTGGGTGACAACTGCTAGAATCTCAAACTCTGGTTGATTTAGTAATTTTTCTAGGGTAGGAACGGCGAAGTGAGGTGTTCCAAAAAATACGATTTTCATTAGTTATTACTTATTACGTAGGTCATCTGAAATGATTTGTCTTTCCCCCAGGACAAAATACAAATAAAGTCCTGAGTCAAAACCAATTTAGATAATTCTATAGGATTTTCGCTCACTGACGTACTCAGTAGTAATTGCGTACTACATCAAAACAAGGATAAATAAGCAGGGGTTAAATGTCCTCATAAATCATCCCATTCCCGCCAGTACACTGTCCATTAACCAAGCTTATTGGCAGTAACACTGCAAAATGAATTTTTTTGATGTTAAAGTGGTTTCATATTGGCGAAAATCAAGGTTCCTTGATAGACTATATATCGTGGGTTAAGCAGCTAATCAGTTGGTGTAAACTCTGGGCAGTATTAGTCTTCCTATTTGGCTATGTTTCACAACCAGTCATTTTAGGTTTACTAAGTCAATCTCTGTGATGGGTTTAACCCCTATTTTGCTAAGAGTTTAGTTGTGTTTATCGAACTCATGAGATTGCGATCCCGCAATTTTTCCAGAAATATGAGTTTCTATCTTAGGGTAGATGGTCAAGCTGTTTTCTTAGTTTTATTGAGTTGTGCATCATCTTTCTCAACTGTTGCAGTAACGCCTGACTTTTACCTTGATCGGGGTCTGCTTTCTTGTGGCAGGAATCAATAGGGTAAAGACCTGTAACATATTTTATGTAGCTAGTAACTATAGAGTTAGTCTGGATGAGTTTTTGATGGCAACCCTCCAGGAATACAATCATAATCTCTCAGTAAACAGGTGCAAATTATGATACTAAACTTTTGTCAAGTTCTGCAAAGTTTCAACAAATTATTCAGTTTAAATCGTTAAATGTAGAAATTTGTGGTTATATCTTTAATTATCTAATTATCGTCTGGTTCCTTGCTGCCTAGGTATTGCTCTTCACACAGCACCCCCTCCTCCCTAGAGAGTCCACATATGCTCAAACCCTTCTTGCTATCAGGATGGTTCCGCCTCCAACCATTTGTCAATTATGTTGTTCTGGTGATGCTGATCACCCCCTTAGTCGCTGTATCGGTTCACTCTACCTCAGCAAAACAATCAAAAGCAGTCACAAATATGGCTACTGCAGGGTCAGAGTTTGACTCTGCTCCATTGAAAGTGGCTAGTATAAATGAACCTTATTTAGTTGAAGTATTAACAACATCTCCCATCATCTCTTTGACGGCAAAATCTCGCACTATGCCATTGTTAATGGCTTCTTTGGGGGAACAGTCAAGATTACAAAACGGGGTTGACTCTTTGCTAACAGATATTGATGCCCATCATGTTTCACCGTTCATAGGAGGAGAACTAGTAGTAATTCCAGAAACTCCTGTGAGTAAATTTAATTTAGGGCAACAATTCCCACAGCCTGCGCATACCCTTCATGGAAAGTTCCCCAATGAATTGCTGATGGCTAAATCATTGAGAAAAACTCCTCAACAATTGCCAGAAATTTTCAGGCGAGAAACACCTGTGATCGAAGAACTGGATGCAGCGCAAGTAGCAGATATTGATCCCATAGGAAGCCCCCATCCCATTCCTTGGAAATGGATTGTCGCTACCCATGAGGCGATTAGTGCTAACGGCGGTTCGGGGGTTCGCTATTACCGCAGTGTGCCTGTGAGTTCTCCAGATGGTAGATATATTGTTTACAGTAGGGTGCAGCTAGAAGTAAAACCAGAAATGTATAACAGCAAAGTTACCAGTGTGATGTTTCTGCAAGATACGCAAGCTAAAACCTTGCGGGTGATGCTTTCAACCGGTCCTATGAGCGATCCTTTGTTGAACACAAAGGACTCATCAGTGGTAGCCGATACTGGTATGAGTGGTCAAATTGGGGTTTTAGTTCCTGTTAGCTGGTCAGAAAAAGGCGATCGCTTTTTAGCACGTAAATTTAAAGGTAAGTTCAACACAGGCGATTCTACAGACCATGCAGTCATTTGGGATCTGCAAAAAAATTACATTAATACTGTTGCTCCGGCCCGTGAGGCACATGAGCATGAGAAGATAGCCGTATTATTGGGTTGGAGTAAAAACAAACCTGATCATGCACTTTTCCGTTCAGGAGAAATGGGAGAAGAAAACTGGCCTTTGGTGCAAGTTACTACCGATGGTCAGACTTTAGATACAACAGATGCAGATCAGCCTATTACTTTTGGTCAAAAAATTACACAAGTTTGGCCAGGTCCACAATTTGCTTCTCGATAGCTTCTAAATGGTCAGCCTTACTCCCGTTGTCATATAATAACAACGGGATTTTTTTTACAACAATTAAAGCTATAGAATAAATTTTTCTATTTACTGATTTACCTAACTGCTACTATTCTAACTTTTCACTGTTTTCTAATTGATTCAGGGTTTCTTTGACGCGACGGATAGGTAAATTAGCAATCAAGGCTGTGGTGCGTTGGTTGCTTTCTAAAGAAAACTCTAGCCCCTCTGCCTCAATTTCCACATAGCGACAAACTATCTCTAGAATTTCCTGTCGCATTTTTTCTAACTTTTGCGGGTCTAAATCAACGCGGTCGTGAGCAATCACCAGTTGCAAGCGACGTTTCACTTGTGTGCGACTGCTGTCAGGACTACGTAAAAATAATCGTTCTATAAGTTCGAGAATCATTGCCAATAGGTTTGCGGAGACTGGAACATGAGTTAAACAATCTTTGTCCATAACAACCTTCGCAGACGGGCGAAGAGGCTGTCGTGGGGTGAGTCCAGATCAAGAAAATCGACCTTTTCTCCTTCCAATCTACGGGCAATATTATCAAAGGCTATGGCAGCTAAACAGGGGGTCTCCCCTAATACTAAAGGTTCGCCGCGATTGGTAGAGACAATAACACGCTCATCATCCGGTATCACCCCGATGAGGGGTATTGCCAGAAGTTCCTGAACGTCTTGCACAGACATCATATCATTTGCTCGCACCATTGCCGGTCTGATGCGGTTAATGATTAAATGAGCACGCTTAATTCCTTGTGCTTCTAATAACCCCACTACTCTGTCAGCATCGCGAACTGCGGAAATTTCAGGAGTAGTGACAATTAGGGCTTCTTTTGCCGGGGCGATCGCATTTTTAAACCCATTTTCAATACCAGCCGGACTGTCAATAATCACGTACTGGAACTTTTGGGCTAGTGCATTCACTAGCAATTTCATTTGTTCCGGAGTGACTGCGTCTTTAGAACGATTTTGCGCTGCTGGTAGTAATACAAGATTGGGCTGTCGCTTATCTTTAACCAAGGCCTGTTCTAATCGACACTCCCTAGCCAGAACTTCCACCGCAGTATAAACTATGCGGTTTTCTAGTCCCAGTAGCAAATCCAAATTTCTCAGACCAAAATCCGCATCAACTAAAGCTACTTGACGCCCCATTTTGGCTAAAGTCATGCCTAAATTTGCTGAAACTGTGGTTTTACCCACTCCTCCTTTACCGGAGGTAATGACAATAATCCGAGTCATGATAGAGTTGCGCCCGATGAGGGTTCAGGAAATATAGTAAATACTTATAGCACCTGATTTAACCTATTTAATTGGTTTCTGGAAAAATCATTAGCCCTGGCGATGCGAATTCCTTCGGAGGTAATGTGAGCCACTTCTGGAAAAGTCGGCATTGGTGATTTCTCTGGAGACCTAGCTACAGCATCCGCGATCCGCAACTGGGTTGGTTCCATTTGCAAGGCCATAATCAGACACTGACGATTACCTCCGGCACCCGCATGAGCAATTCCACGTAATCTTCCCCATACTACAATATCTCCTTGTGCAACTACGATACCACCTGGATTTAAATCTCCTAAAATAACTACTGTGCCAGGATGACGAATTTCTGTCCCGGAACGTACTGTCATTTCTAGATATAGGGCATCTGCTGAGGTGGGTATAGCAGTTTTAGACTGGGAATTGAGAGAACTTTCTGGTGACATCTGTTCGACTGAATAACCAGAGGTGACAGCGGCGATCGCCGTTTGCCGACGACTGGTGGCTACAGATTTCAAATCCAGTTGCGCCTCACCCAAAGCCTCAGCGAATTCTTGTAGTTGTCGTCCATCTAACAAGCGGTCTTTAGCGATTAAATGTACTGGTCTGCTGGATCTGCGAAAGCGTTCGCTGGCATTTAAGCGCAACTTTAATTGTTGCCAAATCTCAGACCAGGCGAGTTCTGAAGCTGGTATTTGAGATTCATCTGGCAAAATTACCAACAGTCTTTCTCCCTCACTTTTTAACTGCACTTGGATATGGTTTTTTAACCTATTCTCTGCTGTTAATGACTCAGGAGGGTCAGTATCCAAATCTATATCATCCAACTGAGACAGAGAATCTACATCAGTGGGAATAGAGTTTGAATCTAGATCATCCGATTCAGAATTTGACTGTAAGTAAAGGATAACAGAATTTAGCTCTGCATCCGGGATAATATTATCAGAAGGAGTCTCAATATTACCAGACTTCAACGACCCACCCTCTGCAAAGCTAGGATTTACCTCTAAATCCGAAATATGAGACGTTGATCCTGCATCAGGGAGTGCAGAATTTGACTCTAAATTGGGGATATGAGAATCAGAAGTCATGCAGCACCAACCAAAAGATACACCGAGTAATTATCAATATTAAGTCAGTTGTAAAATCCAAAAATTTTTTTACCTATGGCTTTCTAGTTAATCTTGTGTAAATTGTCGCCAAGGCATCAGCATCGCCGACATTACCAGGAAACAGCACCACTGGTAAATTGGGGAACTGAGGGTGTTCCGCAGTGGTGATTACCATTGAACAACCAGCTAAAATTTGTCCCAGTAACCGGGCTGAATTTAAACACAGTCCAGTACTTAAGACATCGTTGGAAGTTATCCCACCCTTGCTGATTAAAAATCCGATATCAGATGGTAAACCCCGGACAATATCCATCAATAAACCCGAAACTTTCAGCCCAAATTCTAACCTACTGTTGATATCCTGAAAAGTTAGTTCCTGACGACTGGTATAAACTACTGGTGTTTTCCCACCATTATGTACCGCTTTTGTAGTTTCCACAATCTCGGTTAGCAGTTTAGCAGATTCATTCACCCCATTATCCAGTAATCGCGCTACATCTACTTCAATTCCCACCGTCCCCTCCACTTGCAATAACGACTGCAACTGCTGAGTGGTCTTTTTAACGTGGGAACCGACAATTACTGCACCCGGTTTTCCGTCCCGCACATATTCCGCCATGTTTTCAGCGGCAATGGGTTGAGGAGGTAAGCCCGCCAAAGCTGTTAGAATACTGGCAGCACTGCGAAACAAAAAGCGTTTTCCTTGACTTGCTGCTGTTAGCACATCTACAGCAAAGGAGTTGAGATCCGCTTGTGTCTCACCATCTACCACTGCGCACTGATTATTACTCAATCCCAATAAGCGTTCTAAACTACCACGGCGAATATCCTCCAGTAAAAATCTGGTTACAGATTCCGCACTAATGCGCCCCTGAGTCTTTTCATCTACATAGTTGGGTAAGTAACTGTGATGGTAGCTGAATACCGAATCACGGGCAAATTCTGTTTCATGTACTGGGGTAGGTATACCATCAATCATCAGGTAGTGTACGCTGTCGCGGGTGATCCGACCACCTTCAAAAAATGCCGGGACAAGAAAATGAGCGTCAAACGGTCCGAGTTCTTGGGCGATCGCATCCGTTTCTATGGGATAATGTCCCCGCAGCGTTGAGTCGGAACGGCTAACAACTAAAAAGTCAGTTATATTTTCCTCTCTTAACGCCTGTTTTAACTTTTGACAGACTTCTCTAGTCACAGCAGCTGCTGACTCCGGCGGTAAGGATCTGGTATTTGTCAGGACAAAGAATATTGGTGAATCATCTCGCAAGCCGAGGCGTAAAGTGTCTACATCCCACTGCATCAACAGTAAGCAACTGTGGACTGTTTGTGAGCCTGTGGGGTCATCATCTAAAACAATAATTTTGGGTCTATTATTCATAAATGTGTTTTATTTACAGGTATTTTTTTATTATCCCGCAAAATGCGTTAGCAGTAACTTTTACTGATAGAAGATTTATTTAACCACATATCAACACAAATGAACACAGATACCTCATATTACATTCTGGATGGGTACTCTAATAATCTTATAACTTCTGTGGGGGGATTCCTGCGGCACTATTGTAACTCACTTAAATAAAAGTTGCTGTGATAGTACGGAGTTTGGCTATTTACTATTAAGGTTGTTTTATTTGCTGGTATTTTTTTGATCTTCGAGATTTCTTGACCCACAGATAATAATACAGCATTTATCAGTTTTATTATGAAGCATGAAAAATTCATTTGATCACATTTATGGTTTGCGTAGCTTAGTAGTTTATACGTACCTTGATCTGAAAGATTTTTTTCAATCTTCTGAGAAGATTTGCATATCCGAATCAGGCTAATAAATAATTTTATGATTTAATAATTCCTTATATAAGTATTTGTTAATGAATTAAAAGATTTTGAATATCTTATGTGGTATATGATTTATGCTTTCGGTTTTTTAGTAAAAATGTTAGCTAAAAATAAATGTATTTTGTTAGTATTTTTAACACGACTATCATATGATATTGCTAATAAATTGTTTTGTCCCAATATTGCTCATGCAACTAGAAATAAAACCATTTACTGTCAATAAAAGGTTTCCCTTGACTATTAGTCGCGGAACAACATCCCAAACAACAAACCTATGGGTAAAGATTTTACACGACGGCATTGAGGGTTGGGGGGAAGCATCGCCATTTGGTGTAGGTAATCATGCCCAATCTACTGTTCTTATTAAACAGCATTTGCAGGAACTAGCACCAATATTAAAAACATTCAGCCCGTTACAACGACAGCAAATTGAGATAATTTTAACACAACGGCAGGCTCCCTCATCGGTGAGGGCAGCGCTGGATATGGCTCTATGTGACTGGCTAGGTAAGCTTGTGGAATTACCTCTGTGGCAAATTTGGGGATTTGACCCTAATGTTATAGTTCCAACTTCTGTCACAATTGGAATTAATTCACCAGCCGCAGCCAGGGCGAGGACGCGGAACTGGTTAGAATTTATGGATGTTCGCCTTTTCAAAGTAAAATTAGGTAATCCTGATGGTATCGAGGCTGATCGGAAAATGCTGTTAGCAGTGCAAGAAGAAGCACTAAATTTAGAATTATTCGTAGATGCAAACGGGGGTTGGAGTTTAGAAGATGCCATTTATATGTGTAATTGGCTAGCTGATTTGGGTATAAAATATGTAGAACAACCATTACCACGAGGGCAAGAAACAAGTTTAGCCTCACTCAAAGAAAAATCCGCTTTACCAATATTTGTGGATGAAAGTTGCTTTAACAACAGCGATATTCCTGATTTAGCAAACTATGTGGATGGTATAAATATCAAACTCATGAAATCAGGGGGACTCACAGAGGCTATGCGTATGGTACATACAGCCCGAGCTTATGGGTTACAAGTGATGTTCGGTTGCTATTCTGACAGTACACTAGCAAATACAGCCGCAGCACAGTTAGCACCATTAGCTGATTATTTAGATTTAGACAGTCACCTTAACTTAATTGATGACCCCTTTACCGGTGCATTGCTGCAAGAGGGGAGAGTTTTACCAAACGATTTACCTGGCTTGGGAGTACAATACAGTGCGTTTGCTGCTTAATCAAAAAATAGCAATTCTGCTACATGAAGGAATTACGGGAACTCAGGGTAAAACCGGGCTATCACTTTTACGCTACTGTCAAGCCCCCATCGTTGCCTTGATTGATCGCCAATGTGTGGGCAAATCTTTGTTAGAATTAACTGGGATCAAGAACAATGTGCCAATTGTATCATCATTAACCGCAGCACTCAAGTACAAACCGGAAGTACTAGTAATTGGTATTGCTCCTAAAGGTGGGGCTTTACCGGATGATTACTGGGAAGACATTAAAAATGCTTTACAAGCTGGGATGTCTTTGGTGAATGGTTTACATACACCATTGGCAAATATACCAGAGTTAAATGCTCTGCTCAAACCGGGACAATTAATTTGGGATGTGCGTCAAGAACCGGCTAATTTAGGCGTTGGTAGCGGTTTGGCTCGTACTCTTCCCTGTCGGCGGGTGCTGACTGTGGGAACTGATATGGCAATTGGTAAGATGTCCACTAGCCTAGAATTACACTGGGAGTCACAGCGACGGGGGTGGCGTTCCCAATTTTTAGCTACAGGTCAAGCTGGGGTGATGTTAGCGGGGGAGGGGATACCCTTAGATGCTGTGCGGGTAGATTTTGCGGCCGGTGCTGTGGAGCAAATGGTGATGGGTTGTGGTAACGACTACGACATTCTCTATATTGAGGGACAAGGTTCATTGCTGCATCCCGGTTCTACTGCTACTTTGCCTTTAATTCGTGGCTCCCAACCAACACAATTAATTTTGGCACATCGGGCGGGACAGGCTCAAGTACGTAATCATCCCCATGTTGTGATTCCCTCTTTATCCAAGGTAATTCGCCTGTATGAAAGTGTCGCTAGTGCAGCAGGTGCTTTTGGGGATGTTCCTGTGGTGGGTATAGCTTTGAATACGGCTCATCTAGACGAGTTTACAGCTCAAGATGCGATCGCGCAAACCACAGCCGAAACTGGTTTACCTTGCAGTGACCCCGTGCGTTTTGGGGCTGGTATTTTGTTAGATGCGATTATGAATAATTAAGGAACTAGAAATTTAAATATTAAAAACAATTTTATGCCTAGTAGCACCTGGAATCGTCATCACGTTCTTTCCCTGGCTGACTTCACAACCAATGAATACGATACAGTTTTACAAACTGCTGCTAGTTTTCAAGAGGTGCTGTCACGGCGGACAAAAAAAGTACCAAGTCTACAAGGACAGGTGGTGGCGAATTTATTTTTTGAACCCTCCACACGCACTCGCAGCAGTTTTGAACTGGCCGCTAAACGCCTGAGTGCAGATACGCTCAACTTCACCGCAGCCAGTTCTTCCATGACTAAGGGAGAAACAATTCTTGACACAGCCAAAACCTATTTGGCTATGGGAACTGATATTATGGTCATCCGTCATCGAGAAGCAGGAGTACCCAATGCGATCGCTCAAGAAATGGATCGTCTGGGAGTAAGAGTTAACGTGCTCAATGCTGGTGATGGTCAACATGAGCATCCTTCCCAAGCACTGCTAGATTTATTTACTATCTGTACATTGATTGACCCCAGTCATCCCCGACTAGAACTCTTAAAAGATAAAAAAATTGCCATCGTCGGAGACATTTTACATTCCCGCGTAGCCCGATCCAATATCTGGAGTTTAACAGCCAGTGGCGCTCAAGTGCATCTGGCATCACCCCCTACCCTTCTACCTCAGTTATTCCAAGACTTTGTTTTAGAAAGCGGTCAAACTGACCCATCCCCAAAACTTAACCGTCAACTATTTTTACATTGGGAATTAGAACCAGCCTTAAAAGATGCAGATTTAGTCATGACCTTGCGCCTGCAAAAGGAACGCATGACAGCTCACCTACTCCCAAGTTTACGAGAATATCATCAGACCTTTGGCATTACACGCAAAAAACTACAACTGTGCCAGCCTCATGTTAAAGTCTTACATCCAGGGCCAGTCAACCGTGGTGTAGAAATCAGCTCAGATTTGATGGATGATCCAGAATTTAGCCTAATTCAGTCCCAAGTTACCAGTGGTATCGCTATTCGCATGGCACTGTTATATTTATTAGGTAGTGGTAAAGATTCAGCTTAATAGTGGGGGACTTAAGTCCCCCACTGATGGCAAAGTAATATACTACCACCCAAGAGAAGAGGCTGATCAAAAACCCATAACTTCCCTTAACTGTTACTCTCCAGTAATAGAAAGTCCGTCAACCCAAATTTTGGGACAAACCCCACCAGGGGTAAGCTCGACTTCTTTTTCCACATAAACTATCGACTTCAGGAGTTCCAAGAAATCACCCGCAACAGTGGCTGATTCAATACTAGTTCTCACACCGTTATTAACTAACCAGCCATCAAAAGGCAGAGAAAACGAACCTTGTAAAGATTTAACCCCTGCATGGAGAGCTTGTAAATCATCAATCAAAACCACATTTTCTGCAGTTTCTAAGCTCAACTCCTGTGCGGGTGATGTAGCTGCAAAAACATGATAGAAGTTAGGACTAACGCTGACTTTTGCCCCAATACTAGCATTACCAGTCGGCTGGGTATTCATTCTTTTCGCAGTACCCGCACTGTGAAGAAAACTTTTTAGAACGCCATTTTCAATCAGCGACACCTGGCGAGTCGGAGTTCCTTCACCATCAAAACTTTCCGCACCCACGTTAGCTGGGTGTAGTGCATCATCATAAACTGAAAGCAAAGGTGAAGCAATTTGCTTACCTAAATCATCGGCATTAGACAAGCTTTGATTATCCAGAATACTTTGAGCATTAAACAGGTTAGAAAAAGCACCCAATAAACTTAAAAAAGCATCAGGAGAGAAAACAACTAGATATTTACCAGACTGGATTTTTTCATAGTTCAGGTGGCTAATAGTTTTCTCGGCTGTTTCCTTGACACAACCATTAATGTCGAGACTATTTAAACTCCGCTCAACTCTAAAAGCGCTACCACTCCGTGGTTTTTTGCCATCTTCCTCAGTTTTGCTGTAAAGATAAATCGATGCTAAAGAATGAGATTCAGTTCTAGTAGCACCGTCACTATTGACATAGAACCTATCAATATCTCTTTGAGCTAAACCATTATAAGGAACACCCTTAATTGCCCCATGAGCCGCTAAAAGTTCCTTTTCAGCCGCCAGTAGACTGTTAATCAACTCAGCCACAGGTGCTTGGGGCGCTTTATCATGAGGTGTATAGCCAATAGGAACAGTGGACTCTGGACTAAAATCCGGGACATTTTCCTTCACACCAAAAAAACTCGCCTCGTAGGCAGTTTTTAAAGCTAATTCTAGCCCTTTGGGATCTACATCCGTGGTGCTGGTAACACCCATTGTATTCTCATCATTCCAGACGCGAACAGTTACCCCAGAACGATTTGAGGCTTTTACTTGTTTCGGCTCACCTTGGTCTACTTGGACGCTAGTTTCATCTATTGTTGAGCCGTAAATGTCAAATTTTTTAATACCAAGTTTACTAGCTTTTTCCTTGGCGTTATTGGCAATTTCTGTAATATTCGGCATAGTCAAAGGATTTCGTATTTGAGATTATGTTGCGCCAAAAGTTTGGTTTGTGATTTTGTGCCTTGGTGGTGTATTCCATGTTGTAATGAACACGAAAACACCAAGACACGCAGGAATTTCTATCTGCCGCCAACGGTGATAGAATCAACCTTAATGTGCGGTTGTCCAACCGTGGTGTAGATACTCCCACTAACAGAACCGCAGAAGCCGGGAGCTAGTTCCAAATCTTGAGAACACATGGAAATCTTATTCATAATTTCCTTGGCTTCACCAATGAGAATGGCTCCTTTTAGTGGTTTAGTGATTTTGCCATTTTCGATTAAATAAGCTTCATCTACACTAAAGTTAAATTGACCTGTAGCGCCAACGCTACCGCCACCCATCTTTTTACAGTAAATACCTTTATCAACAGAGTTAAATAAATCTTCAGTGCTGTAGTCCCCAGGAGCAATATAAGTATTACGCATCCGACTAGCAGCAGCAAAAGTATAACCTTGGCGGCGGCCGCTTCCGGTTCTAGGGTGTCCAGTGCGAGAGGAGCCTGTTCTGTCTGCTAAGAAGTTTTTCAGAACACCTTTTTCAATTAATAGGGTTCTTTGAGCCGGCATACCTTCATCATCCATGTCAATGGTGCCAAAGGCATTTTCTGCCCGTCCCTCGTCCCAAGCTGTAAGACTTTCGTGGGCAATTTTTTCGCCTTTTTGGTCGGCGAATGGGGTAGTTTTACGTTCAATTTGGGTAGTTTCTAGCAGATGTCCACAGGCTTCGTGGAAAATTACCCCACCGAAGTGATTCGCCATGATAATGGGGTAAGTACCCGAATCTACATAATCTGCATAGAGCATTTTTCCAGCAGATTCTGCTATTTGTTCGGCTGCTTGTTGATAATCCCAAGTTCTCAAGAAATTAGCATCACTGGTGTTACCAGCGCGTTCCCCAATGGAGGCGCGATTAGCACCGTCAGCGCACAATAGGTTAAACCCCACCGATTGAGTCAGGCGAATGTCACGAGCAAATGTGCCATCACTAGCAGCAACTAAGACTTCTTGCCAATCTCGGAAATAGGAAGCCCGGCGCGATTGTACATGACTAGCTTTTCGCTGCAGTTGAGCAGTACCATCTAAAAGCACTTCTCCCATTTCTCGGATGGAACTACACAGGGGTAACCAACCATCTTTGCCTCTTTTGGTGGCGTAGTCTCTGAGTAACTCTAGGTTAATTTCTGGGATAAAAGCATTATGAATAGGTAATTCTAGTCCCAGAATAGAAAGACCTTTTTCTAAGGCTGCTTTTAAACCCCCAAATGATAGGTCATTGGTGCTAACGTAGCAGTCGGCTGTACCGCGAAATACCCTCACCCCTGCACCTGTGACTAAACTGGGTGAAATGCTGGTAATAGCGTCGTCTTCTGCTAGACAACTAATGTAGTTACGACGTTCTAAAAAGAATTCGATCAGGTCAGCACCGGCGGCGCGTCCTAATCCTAGGAGGGTAGCCAGAGGGGCTTCCCAGGTCTCATCGAATCGCTCTGGAGTTGAGGAGTATTGTAGTGTGGGAATTTGGTTGGACAGAAGTAGTGTACTTGTAAGCATAGATAGCCTCGTCTGCTGGCGTTATCAGAGATTTGACTGAAAAACCTCTGGTGCCTTAACTCTAGCAAAATTCTGGGATTGGGGAGATGATGCTGCGGGGTTGTTAAACCCCTGTGAACACCTAGACAAAATTCGGATTTTTTGTGGGCAGTTATTGCTCTGAGTGTAAACTGGAGTTACTCAGGGGTAAATATTTAATTATACTCAGGATTTACTTATGAATTTCTCGTCAGCTAGATTATATTTTTACCAGGAAATTCAGGAGCATGAGGAGGCTATTGACCTAGCCAAGGCAGCCTTGTATATAGCTCAGGAAGAATATCCTCACCTGGATATTGCCGAATACCTCAATACCCTGGATATAATGGCTGGCGAAGTTCAAGAACGCTTACCCGCTTCACAATATCCTCTGCGAATTATCCAAACTATTAATCAGTATCTCTACGTTGATTTAGGATTTGCTGGTAATCAAAAGGAGTACTATGACCCCCGCAACAGCTTTTTCAATGATGTCATTGACCGTCGTTTGGGGATCCCCATTACTTTGGCGTTGGTTTATCTAGAAATTGCTCGTAGGATTGATTTTCCTATGGTAGGTGTGGGAATGCCAGGACATTTTCTGATTCGCCCTGATATTCCAGATATGGAAATTTTTGTGGATGCGTTTAATGGGGGTGAGGTGATGTTTGTAGAGGATTGTGAAAAAAGATTATCTCAAGTGTTTCAGCAACCTGTGAGTTTACAGCCTGAGTTTTTAGAACCGGTAAGTAATCGGCAATTTTTGATGCGGATGCTCACTAATTTGAAATATATTTACCTCAAACAACAAAATTTAGCGAAAAGCTTGGCGGCTATAGAACGAATCTTGTTCCTGTTTCCTGGGATGATTTTAGAAGTGCGCGATCGCGGTTTGCTCTATTATCAACTTGGTGAATATGCCCAAGCTGCTGATGATTTGCAAAGTTATTTGGATAAGGTTCCTCATGCTCAGGATGCGGTGGTAATTCGCACCTTACTGGCTGAGTTGGACAAGGATTAGCTAATCACTAATGACTCTGCTACTTGTTTGAGGCGACTTAGTTGGGCTTGCATATCTTTTTGAGTCCAAGATGCGGCAAAGTTATTGAACCCCCAACTGACCAAAGGATTAGGAATATTGAACTCAAAGCGGTTGACAAGAAGTGTTCCTTGTGGTAAAGGTTGACATTCCCAGCGATCGCGTCCTTGAAAGAATCCCTGAAATTCCCAAACCACTAAACCTGGTTCTCGTTCCACAACAACGCTGTATAAGCTGGGTTTAAGTAGGGGAACTTGAATAATAAAGCGACTTTCACTACCCACATCAGTACTCCAAACTTCCCCCACAGGTTCACAACACAGAGCAGGATTAAGCCAACGGTGCATGAGTGTTAAATCAGTAATGCAGCGTTCCACCGCTGAAGCTGTGGCATTAATTTGAATAGATTGTTCAAAAGCTCGGGACATTCTCAATTTCTCATCCTGTAGCTGCACAACAGCTTATCGCAAAACTAGACATAGCTGATTTAAGGTTTTACTTTCAGCTTTTGTTGTAATTCCTCCTTAATGCGGTTGAGGATAGATTGCTCGTCTAAGTTTGCCAAAATCCGACTAATAACTGCTTTGGGTCCTTCATCTCCCCAAGTAGCGCCATGGGCTAAATAAACCTTAGTAACTTGTCCAATACCATAGGAAGAAACCCCAGCCACCCCAGCTTGGGTGAGTGCTACTGAAATGTAAGGCGCAAAGGTCGCGCCAGCGGTAGCTGATGCAGAAATACCCAGCAGAGTTTTTAAGCCACTTAAGCCTAAATTTGCGAGCAACTCACTCAAACCGATACCGCCCATACTCAGGGCAATTTTTTGGAGCAATTGTACAGCACCACTTTCGCTCATAGGGATGCCATAGAGTTTAGATAAACCCAAAATCAAAGAAATATCAATTACTATACTACTGAGTATATCCACAACAGTAACCGGATTGAGAGCGATCGCTATTGCCTTAGTCATCACAGCCTTCCAAATCAACTGATTAGCATTTTGCTCCCTAATCATCAGTTTTCGCTCTACCAACTGCTCATTGACATTATCCGCATAAAGCATAGTATTGAGAGCCACTAAAGCCTTACCCTCACGCTGTAAAATCTCCAGAATTTTTAGTTTCAGTTCTTCAACCCGGGCTGTACTGCTACGTAACTGCACCCCCCTACTACCATCAGGGCGAATAATCGCCGTCCTCACCAGTGGTGATGCTGCTGTCATGACAATTTCCAGGGGAGTGAGTAACTCCCTCACCCGTTCATCTCGGATTTTGCGATAAATTGCCATGCGGTCGGATTCGGGATATTGGTCTACCTTGTTAAATACCAGAATTATAGGTTTACCCGCTTCCCGCAACTGAGAAAGGGCTTGATGTTCTATTTTTGTCATGTCCCCGGCAATCACAAACAAAATTAAATCTGCTTGCTTTGCTACCTGTTCAGCTAATGCAGCACGAGTATCACCATCTACTTCATCTAACCCAGGAGTATCAATTAGTTCCACCTGACATTGACCTTCCCCAGATAAAGTTACCCGTAAGGTAGGTTCATTGTCCCCGATTTTTTCTTCACTAATAGTCCAGTCAACTCTTTGGGCATTACGGGTGACTCCATGGAGAGGTCCAGTTTCAAACACAGTTTGTCCCACTAAGGCATTGAGTAGGGAGGACTTACCGCGTCCCACCATGCCAAAAGCAGCAATTTGTACTACCATACTGTCCAACTTACCCAGCATAGTTTCCAAATCAGCCAGTTCAACTTCCAAACCGCGTTTTTCCTGGGGGGTCAGGTCAAGATTGGTAACTAAGTTTCGCAGTGCTGTTTGTGCTTGTTTATAGTTGAGTGACTTTTGAATATCTTCAAAACTGAAAATGGCACTATCAAGTTCTGCCTCCCAGTTAGGCGAGTCGCTGTGATGAGGTTCAGGCAAAGGCAATGTAGAAGTCATATCAATTTGAAATTGGCGATTTGGGATTTTATCCCGATATTCTTATCCTAGTTATTTTTAGCAGGAGATTGGGTGAATCAGTAGGGGTGCGCAGGAGAAGTTTTTCCCAATTACTAATGAGCAATGACCAATGACTAACAAAACGTCCTAAACTGAAAAATGCATCTATTAGCGTTAGAATCTTGACTAAATCACCTGTGCGGAAAATAGTTATAGCCGGTAACTGGAAAATGTTCAAAACCCAGGCAGAAACCCAAGATTTTTTACAGGGATTTCTGCCTCATTTGGAGGAAATACCCCAAGGGCGGGAAGTGGTATTGTGTTCTCCTTTCACTAACCTAAACCTGTTGTCCAAGAGTTTGCATGGTAGCCTCATCCAGTTGGGGGCGCAAAATGTTCACTGGGAAGAAAATGGAGCCTATACGGGCGAAATTTCTGGACCTATGTTGACGGAACTTGGTGTACGTTTTGTAATTGTCGGTCATAGCGAAAGACGACAATACTTTGGAGAAACAGATGCAACGGTCAATTTACGCCTCAAAGCGGCTCAAAAGCACGGTCTGACACCGATTTTATGTGTAGGCGAAACTAAAGAAGAACGAGATGGTGGGGAAACTGAATCAATAATTACCGCCCAGCTAGATAAAGACCTCATAGATGTCGATCAGGATAATTTGGTGATTGCTTACGAGCCTATTTGGGCAATTGGTACTGGTGATACTTGTGAATCCACTGAAGCTAATCGGGTCATCGGTTTAATTCGTAGTCAGTTGAGTAATCCTCATGTTTCGATTCAATACGGTGGTTCAGTGAAGCCGAATAATATTGATGAGATTATGGCTCAACCGGAAATTGATGGCGCTCTTGTGGGGGGAGCCAGTCTGGAACCCGCAAGTTTTGCTCGCATTGTCAATTACAAGTAATTTTATCTATAACGCTTTTTCCCTGGCCGGTCCGGGGAATGCGTGTATTGATTTTATTCTTAATGTTTGTTTTTTAACTGAAAATGTCTATATGTCCAGCCAGTTAATAATTCGCGATCGCTGTTTTGTGTGGGGACAGCGAACTTATTTGATGGGTGTTTTAAATGTTACCCCCGATAGCTTTAGCGATGGTGGTCTGTTTAATCATAGGGTTGGGGCTTTAGCACAAGCACGAGCCATGGTAGCTGCTGGCGCTGACATCATCGATGTAGGTGGTCAGTCAACTCGACCGGGAGCGGAGCAAGTCAGTCTTGTAGAGGAACTGGATCGGGTACTACCCATCTTGGAGGCTATCCGACCAGAAATTAGTGTGCCCATATCCGTAGATACAACTAGAGCGAGTGTAGCCAGGGCATCTATAGAAGCTGGTGCTGATATAATTAATGATATTTCTGGTGGTACATTTGATTTAGAGATGCTACCTACAGTTGCTAGTTTAGATGTGCCGATTGTCTTGATGCACATGAGGGGAACGCCCCAGACAATGCAACAAATGACTGATTATGAGGATTTGATGGGAGAAATTTCTAGTTTCTTAGCAAAACAAATTCTAGCAGCAACTAGAGCAGGGGTTGACCTCGAAAAAATCATCATTGATCCCGGGATTGGTTTTGCTAAAAATCATGAGCAGAACTTAGAAATTTTGCGCCGATTGAGTGCATTCAAAGCTCTAAATTGCCCTATTTTAGTAGGAGCATCCCGGAAAAGTTTTATTGGACACATCTTAAACCAACCAGACCCCAAAGCACGGGTCTGGGGAACAGCAGCAGCTTGTTGTGCAGCTATTTCTCATGGTGCTGATATCTTGCGAGTTCACGATGTTCAGGAAATGCGAGATGTGTCACTGGTAGCTGATTTACTATTGCGATAAAAATGGTAATTGTGGTTTCTCCTTATGCAAACTGCTGTCATCACCTAGCTGTTACTTTGTTGGTGAGTTATTGCTACTACCTTCTTGAGCTATGGAGTCGGCAATCAACTGGTTATAGACTTCATTAGTTTTACTGGGGTCTATGAAGACAATTTTAGCATTATTACTCTCACCAAGTTTTTGGCTAGCCACGACATAATCTTGAGCAACAAGATATCTAAGAATTTCCCGGCTTTCAGGATGAGAACGTAAAGCTTCAGAAATTATCTGCATTGAGGTTTGAGTTCCCTGGGCTCTCTTAATAGCAGCGTCCCGTTCCCCTTCGGCTTCAAAAGCCAGGGCCCGTTTTTTAATTTCTGCTGCTCGCTCTTCTTCCATTGACTTTCGCACACTTTCAGGCGGTGTAATGCTTTGAATATCCAAGCGCAGAATCTCGACTCCCCAATTTTGTGTTGTTTGATTTAACTGATTTAAAATGGCTGTGTCCATTTCTGCACGGGAGACATTGGTTTCTTCCACAGTGTTTTGGGCGATGATTTCCCGGAGTGTAGTTGTGGCTAGTTGTCTGAGAGACCCTTGAAGATCATCGATTTCGTAGAAACTTTTCACTATATCTCTAATGCGCCAAAACAGAACAGCATCAACTTCTAGGTAAATGTTATCTCTAGTGATCACATTTTGAGGTTTGATGTCTATAAACTGCTCGCGTATGGTATCCTCCATCACAATCTGATCTACCAAAGGAACAATAAAATTGAGTCCAGACCCAAGTTTGCGGTGATATCGCCCCAAGCGTTCTACTAGGGCTTCGTTACCTTGATTAATCAATTTTGCAGATCCTAAAGCATAGGCTATGAGTGCTAAGACTATGGCAATAATTGGCTCCATATGTTCTCCTATTCAGCCTTTGGGTAAATTTAGTGTAAATCATATGGTACTACCTTAGCCTGAGATTTGAGTTTTCATGTTGGGTATGTAATTTTATTAACAGGAATTATGTGATTTAATTGACATTAATAGGGTGAGGGTGATTATTTGGTGAGGGAACTTAGCCAAGGTTTGATATTTTCTGGTAAATCAGAATTCAAACGGAGGGGGAGTGCTACTGTAGAAAGAGATTGGGCGTAAGCTGGTGTGAGAAATGGTTGGTAAATTTGGGCTTGTGGTGTGTGTTGTTTGATAAATGCTAAGGTGACACCGCGAATTAACTGACGTAATGAGTGGGTTTCTTCCCCTCGCTTTTCTCTCACGATCTCAGTGGCCCCACTCATGGGATATGCGGGGTCATGAATACTCAAGTGAGTACCACCAATGGCTGTTAACAGGTACTTAGAACCCTGGAGTTGGTTAAAGGGTCTGATTTGATGGGTTAAGGCTGGGGTAAGTACATCTTCAGTTCCCGCTAAGATTAATACAGGGTTGGCAATTTTAGTCAGGCCGTTTGTACCGAAGAGTCTACCAACCAGGGGATTGAGTGCGATCGCGCTTTGAACTCGCCGATCTTGTAAATCTAGTTTATTCTCTTTTAAACTAGCTGCTGCACACTGTAACCAATCACCCGGTGATTCGCCAAAGGAAAGAGAAGTTCTGCAGAACTGTTGTAATTCTTTGAGGTTGACTTCTCCACCAACTAAGGCTAAAGCAGTGTACCCCCCTAAAGAGTGACCAATGACAGTTACTTGGTTTGTATTCAGTTTTCCTTGAAGTTGTCCCGATTGAGTATTAAGTTTTTCTAATTCGTTGAGCAAAAAGCTGACATCTTTGGGCCGCTCAATAAATTCAGTAGCTGGTAGTAGTTGAGCCAAATTCATGTAATTTTCAGCCCGACTGATGGCTACAGAGTTACTACCAGGATGCTCAATTGCAGCAACGGTAATTCCATGAGAAGCTAGATGATGTGCTAAATAGCTCAAGAATTGACGGTTGGCTCCAAATCCGTGGGAAATGACAACCAGTGGCACTGGGGTGTAACTTTGACTCGAATAAATGTCTACAGGAATGCTGCGATTTCGTTCTCTGTCTTGTAGGATCAGGGTTTGCTGCTCAACTGCATTTTTTCCTTTACTAGCGGGGTCAAAGGTTGGTTGGAAAAGCGTATGATTTTTTACTAATAATTGTCGTTCTAAGAAAAGCCCGAGGACTTGACTTTGTAATTTGTTAGCGTTTAGTTCTAATGCAATTTGCAGTGCTGAAGTTGCATCAACAGTAATATTTTTTTGGGGATAGGCGCGCAAAAAACCAATTGCACTCAAACCGTTGACTTGACGTACAGACAGGTAGAGGGCCGATTGAATTGTTTCTATGGTGCTATCTGGTATTGCTGTTCTCAAAGAAGTAATTAACTGTCTACCTTGTGGCGATCGCAATAGCTCCTCAACAAATTTATCTGCAAAAGCTGGATCTAATTCCAACCTTCTCTCCAGTAATTTACCTACTTCTGGCGTTAACACAAAGCTATATAGCTGTAAGTGTTCTGGTAGTTTCCCAGATTTAGCAAATTTCTCTAAGTCTGCGATCGCTAGTGACTGTTGAAAGACACCTAAACGGATAGTAACGGTTTCTGCGGCTGTGGCCAAGGGAATACTCACACCCCAACCCAGAGCGAGAGTGAAACTGCATAGTAACCCATTAAGGAAGGATATTGGAGGTGGATGTTTCCTGAACCACGAGGACATAAGATAATCCCATTCAAAAAGTAGTTCAAATAATTGACTACCAATATCGCTTTAAAGTTGCGCCCCAGGACCTAAAGCCCTGGGGAACACCACCCAATTGGCTTAAAAGAAACCGAATATAGCCCTGAAGATTCCCAACAAACCACCTAAAGGATTAAGTACTGCGCCAACACTGTCACCAGTTCGAGCCAAACCGGAACGGTTGACGATGACAACATCATTATTGCGGAGTATGGGATTACTCTCCTCATTAATTCCCGCAGACAAATCAACGTTGACTTCCCGCTTAGTCACAGAACCATTAGGGTTAAGGCGAACTAAATCTACCGTATTGGTTCTGGCTCTAGCATCATTGAATCCACCTGCAGCCAACAAGGCCTGATTCAAGGAGCTATTAGGCTGAATACTTACGGCTCCGGGTCTTTTCACTTCCCCGACCACACCAACTTGAATTGTTGCGGGAGATAAAGTACTGGTAGCCAATTGCGTAGCTTCCGCAGTGTTTATCTCAGTTGCAGTAGGAATAAAAATTGTATCTCCGTCCTGGACAATAATGTCCTGATTAATATCACCACTCTGCAATAATTTCCAGAGGTCGATATCTATATTTTGATCTGAGCCTGTCCTTGTCGGTCGGCGCAGCTTAAGATTCCGAACATCAGCTTCTGATGTAATTCCCCCGGCCAATTGCAGCGCTCTCATCACAGTAGGTACAGCACCGGCTCCTTCGCCACCGGGTCCAACCACATATGAACCGGGACGATTGACAGCACCAATGATGGCTACAGTCCTTGGTGTAGTAGGGCTGGCGGCAAAGTTCGCTGCAAACAGATTACGTGCTTCTGCGATGTTAAAATTGGTTGCAGTTGGCACGACAATAGTATCGCCATCCCTGAGAGTAATGTCCTGATCTATCCGACCTGTCTGGATTAGTTGCTGTAAATTCAGGTTGACAACTTGCTCAGAAGAACGTCCTCTTTTACGTATTAATTGCACTTGAGTAACATCTGCTGCCAAGGTTACACCCTGAGCTGTGGTCAGTGCAGCTAAGACAGTGGGGTATTGTACACCGGGATTATTGCCAGCGCCTCCTTGTAAATTCAGGGTATAAGCTCCTGGCCTTGTCACTTCTCCGGCGACCAAAATGTTGATTGGACGAGGTGATAAGAGATTAACTGAAATGAGGGGACGCTTGAGAAAGCGAGAATACCTCCGTGCTATTTCATCAGCAGCCTGTTCGGTTGTTAGACCGAGAACAGGTACACTGCCAATTAAAGGTAGGTTGATTGAACCTCCGGGTGGTACTTGATATTCGCCAGTATATTCTGGTACTTCAAATACGTTGACGCGAATTAGATCGCCGCCCCCCAAAGTATAATTAGTATCTATTTGTATAGATGGTGATACTTGCTGTGCTGTGGGAATTATTCGTTCTTTATCCGCTGTTCCTGATTGTACCGAAGGAAAGATTGGTTGTGTTGTTTGTGATACTATTTGTCCCTGAGCTAGGCTCGCACTCGGCGCAGCAACATTGACAGTGGTTAATAAAGCCACACCTAACAATGGCTGGGTGAGGAATTTCAGCAAACCTTTGTTCATCATATTCACCTGAGACTCTGAGACTATAATTGCCATAGTACTGTGTAAATATTTGAATCTTGACTATAGTTAATTATTGAATTTCCTCAATTTAATTGCCTTAACATTCTCATTTTCCTAGAAGAGTGTACTTTTCCGGAGGCAGATTATTTTTTATCGTTAAATTTTCGGTTAAGTTAACATAAATTATTTGGAGAGGCAACTCTCCAAATAGTGTGGAATATCTTGGATTTTAAGGTTTTTTGAGTAGTTGCTGCTCTAATCTGAGTAATTCTTCAACTCGTGCTTCTGTAGCAGGGTGACTAGAGAATAAGTTACCCATAAACTGACCGGAAATTGGATTAATAATTAATAACGGCTCAAAAGATGGGTTAGCATTTAAAGGTAGCTGTCTGGCTATGGATTCTAACCTTTGCAGCGCCCGAGCTAAAGCGCGGGGATTCCGAGTCAATCTAGCAGCACCTGCATCGGCGGAAAACTCTCGTGTACGAGAAATTGCTAGCTGTATGATTGTAGCCGCTATGGGGGCAAGTAATACCGTTAACAAAATACCTAAAGGATTTCCACCTCTGTTATTGTCTCGTGAACCAGCACCACCGAACCATAAACTATAACTCAGCATTTGTCCCAGAAACGATATAGCCCCGGCAATTGTGGCAGCAACAGCTTGTGTGAGGGTATCACGGTTAACAATATGAGTCAATTCGTGAGCAATCACACCTTCAAGTTCGTCATCTGGTAACATATTCAAAATACCTTCGGTCACAGCCACAGCGGCGTGTTCTGGATCTCTTCCGGTGGCGAAAGCGTTGGGAGTTTGGCTAGGAACAACGTAAATTCCCGGCATGGGAATGTTGGCGCGATCGCTCAATTTGCGTACCGTAGCATAAAGTACCGGTGCTTGAGCCTCAGTTACGGGCTGGGCGCGGTAGACTCGCAGAGCAATCTGGTCTGACTGATACCAGGAAAACAGGTTTGTTGCTGCTGCTAACCCAATTCCGATCATTAAGCCGCCAGTACCGCCAATTATCCAGTAGCTAATGGCAATCAATAAACCACTCAGAACAGCCAGCAAAGCAACGGTTTTTAATTGATTGTTCATAATTTTGCTCTCCCGCTCATGGTACATGAGTTTCTTTTAGACCACAGCATGACTTAGGTCGCACTTTAATTGTATCCAGCTCAAATGAGATTTTGATGCTGAAAACCCCATCTCTACTTGCATTTTAAGAAGTCATGGAAATGTTAGCCAGTGTATTATGGATTTTGCTCATGGGCTTTTTTGTCGGTCAACTGGCCCGGCGTTTAGGCGCGCCCCCTTTAATTGGGATGATGTTAGTGGGGATAATTCTCAGCCGCCAAGTGCTAAATTTTATTAGTCCAGAGATGCTGAATGCTGCTCCTGTTTTCAGAACTTTAGCAGTGATGATTATCTTGATGAAAGCAGGACTGGGGTTAGACCGCGACAAATTAGCTCAACAGGGAACAGTGGCGCTGCGGTTAGGTTTTCTACCAGCTACAACTGAAGCGATCGCCATTGCTCTTGCTGCTATGGTAATCTTTAACTTTGACTTTCTCACTGGTTTACTCTTGGGTTGTATCATTGGTGCAGAATCTCCAGCTGTCATCGTTCCGGGAATGCTGAGGCTAAAAAGTTTAGGCCGGGGCGTTACTAAAGGCATACCCGATGCGATTTTAACTGGTAGTGCTTTATCTGATGTGCTGTTATTGCTAGTTTTTAGTCTATTGCTGAGTTTCTTGGGCGAGGGGGGCGTAATCGAGGTTCTTCCTGGGGGCTTTACCCTCACTCCCCTGCAACTGCTTCCACTGCAAATGATCATGCAAATATTACTGGGAATACTATTGGGTTATTTAGCAGCGCGGTTATTAGTTGTGGTGTTAGTCAAGCAGAATTGGACTCAAAACGCCGTTCAAGATACTGTAATTACTGCCAGTATTGCCTTATTTCTAGTAATTGCTGCTGAGGTATTACCTTACTTTTCTGGTTATTTAGCAGCCATGAGTATGGGTTTCTTTTTAATAGAACTGGATGCACCCTTGGCTAGAAAGTTACGCGGTGGTTTTGACAGCTTATGGATAGTAGCTGAGATTTTTTTGTTTGTTTTATTGGGTGCAACTATTCAACTCCAAGTATTAGGAAAAATTCTTCTCCCTGGGATATTAATTTTAATTATTGGTTTACTTATCGGTCGGTCGTTAGGCTGGTATCTTTCCACACTGGGTAGTAATTGGAATTGGCGGGAACGACTGTTTTTATTACCTGCAAACTCACCCAAAGCCACAGTACAAGCAGCCATTGGAGCAATTCCCTTAACTCAAGGGATTGCCGGAGGTGAGATTATTTTAGCGATCGCAGCCTTATCAATTTTAGTGACAGCACCTTTAGGCGCTTGGGCAACCATGACCTTTGCACCTAAATTATTACAAAGGGGAGAAGTTGATCCCACAAAAGTTACAATTGCAACACCAACGTTACTACTAGCAGCAGTTGATACATCAAGTTTAGCTACAGCAGTTTTAACCAAAGTAGCAGATTTAGCACGAAGGACTAACGGTGAAGTCATCGTCCTGCATATAGTTAATCTCCCCAATCAACAAGAAATCATAGAACTAGAGTTAAAAACTAAACAATTATTATTGGATATCAGACATAAGTTTATAACTGTGACGGGAACAGTTCCCGAGGAAATTATTCGCATCGCCCAAGAGTATAATAGTACTGCAATTATCATGGGAAAAAGAGGACATCAACCTTGGGAAAAAGTTCTTATTGGCTCAGTATCACAAACAGTATTAGAAACCAGTCACATACCTGTAATTTTGGTGGAAAATAATATTAAAAGTTAGTAATATAGACAACATATCAATCACCAATGAATGTATCTGCTCAATTATGGGAAGCAAATCAAGATTTAGCACAAGCTTGTCTAAATCATCCTTTTATCGAAGCTATCGCCAATGGTACTCTGGAAAAAGCCAAATTTGCTGATTATGTTAGACAAGATGCTTTTTTCATGAACTACCCACAGTTGGCTTCGCCTGAACTGTGGGTTTCTACCTCCCTCAGTTCGTTTTTAGCAAAACTTTCTGTAGATTTTTGTCGCTTCTTTGCCCCTAGTTGCCGCATCGCTCCAGCTTGCTTACGCTTACTGGTAGATGTGGTAGAGCTAGGCGACTCTGCGACTACGAAGCCAGTTCCCGGCTCCGGTAGAATTCCTTTTGCCCAGTAAAGCATTACTTGTGCAGCAGCAATGTCTCTGTCTTGTGTATAACCACAAACAGCACAATTATGCACCCTCATATCAAGTGTTTTCTTGTGTTGATGACCGCATTTAGGACAGGTTTGGCTAGGTTTTACTTTCTTGGTGGGAACTTCTACAAATACACCACCAATCTGCTCAACTTTGTACTTGATGGTACTGCGAAGCATCCCAAAACCAACATCTAGTATTGACTTATTCAAACCTGCTTTTTGTTTCTTACCCTTGCTTTTTTTAGCTTTACTGGTCATGTTCTTGACTTCTAGTTTCTCAGTTGCAACGAAGCTATGACCGCATACAATGTCTGTTGCAACTTGATGTACCCAATTTTGACGCTGGTTAGCAACTTTACGAATTAGTTTACTAACCTTTGATTGGGCTTTTTTCCATCTCCTAGAAGCCTTATTTTTTTTAGTTCTATTTGGCGGGCGTTTTCCTCTTTTATTCTTGGATGCTTTCTTGATTTGATGTTCAGTGTTTCTCAAAAACTTAGGAGCCTCAATCTGTTGATGATTCTGACCATCAGTAATTGACAACGCTGCATTGCACCCTATATCGATGCCAACAGCACCAGTTGGTAAAATTTCTGGCTTGAGAATTTGATCTAAAACGTCTACAGTTATCGATGCGTACCATTTACCATGACGATAAACAATGGTGCAAGTACTGGGAGTTCCCCAATATTTAGCTTTACCCCGCATCTGAATGCGTCCAATTTTAGACAGATTCAAATACCCATTTTCACCGCACGATTCTACTGAGTACCCAGACTTAGCCGGATATGTCCAACCTGAATAATGTCGAATAGATTTGAATTTAGGACGTTTACCTAAGCATTTGAACCAGCGTTGAAAGGCATAATCTACACGTTTTAATGTGGCTTGCAGAGCTTGAGAGTTGATTTCCTTATATTCTGTCCACACTTCTTTGAACGCAGGTAAACAATTTTGTTGCTCAAAATAATCAACCTTATGGTTGAATTTTTGATATTGAGTAAATCTGTTATACACAGCAGCGTTATACAAGTCCTTGTGAAGCTTTCGGTGATACCTCAAAGACTCCTCTATCTGCTTATTTGGGTATAGCCTAAAAGTCATCCGCCTTGTCGCCACTAATTGATTTTCCTCCTCTATGTATTTTGATATATTATATTATATGTTTAATAACCAAGTGCGGACTAATTTAATTTTCAGGAGAAGTAGACCATGTTCATCTGCTAGTTGATTTTCATCCAGATAACAATTGAGCTTCTTTTGTAGGTAGCTTGAAATCAGCATCCAGTAGGATTCTCCAAAAAGAATTTTCAGAATATCTATCTACTTTTTATAGAAAACATGTTTTTTGGTCGAGTTCATATTATGTTGCTTCTACTGGTGGCACACCAATTGAGAAAATCAAGCAATATATACAATCTCAAGATGCGCTGCTTCGCAGCAAGGTAGGGACTTTCGTGTTAGCGTTAAAAGCTTTTGCCCGTGCCTACAGTATAGCCGCAGTCAGAGCCAAGGAATGGGAAGACTTTACCACATTTCACGCTTTAGCTGATGGAGTTTTGGCAGAACTCAAGCTACATAAGAGCTATGCTACTAACTGGGGAGTAGATTTAAGTACGATAAAACCTGGAAATGCTACTCGTCGCTATACTGATTTTTTACTAGCTACAGCCTGGAGTACTGATATAGGTGTGATAGCTGCGGCTATGTCACCTTGTATGCGTCTTTATAGTTTTTTGGGACAACAGTTAGGAGCTAATGGTATTCCTCATCATCAATACGCTGATTGGATTTCAACTTATAGTAATGCTGAATTTGAAGCACTGACACAACAATTAGAAAGTTTGGTAGAAAAATATGCTGCTGGTAATACCTCACTCTATCCAACTTACCGTTACGCCATGTTTTGCGAGTTAGACTTTTTTGAAGCCGTTTGGGCCAAATAACTGCTAAACATTTCTCAAATATGCTATGTATACATGGGAAAATTAAGTAATACAATCGCAATACCAGCGATAATGGCACGGAAGGAAAAATATGTCAGATAATTTAAGAAGCCAAGTTGTCACCCAAGGAGTGCAGCGATCGCCTAATCGCGCTATGCTACGTGCGGTTGGTTTTCAAGATGAAGATTTTAATAAAGCCATTGTGGGGATCGCTAATGGCTACAGTACCATCACTCCCTGCAATATGGGAATTAATAAACTGGCGCAAAGGGCAGAAATTGGCGTAAAAAACGCCGGCGCTATGCCCCAAATCTTCGGTACAATTACCATTAGCGATGGGATTTCTATGGGAACTGAGGGGATGAAATATTCTCTGGTATCCCGGGAAGTTATCGCTGACTCCATTGAAACCGCCTGTACTGGGCAAAGTATGGATGGTGTCTTAGCTATTGGTGGTTGTGATAAAAATATGCCTGGGGCTATGCTAGCCATGGCCCGCATGAATATTCCTGCTATTTTTGTTTACGGTGGCACAATTAAACCTGGTCACTACAATGGTAAAGATTTAACCGTTGTCAGTTCCTTTGAAGCAGTAGGGGAATACAGCGCCGGTAAAATTGATGATGATGAACTGTTAGCAGTAGAACGTCAGGCCTGTCCCGGTGCTGGTTCCTGCGGTGGGATGTTTACAGCTAATACCATGTCCTCGGCCTTTGAAGCTATGGGTATGAGCTTACCTTATTCTTCCACAATGGCAGCCGAAGACGCAGAAAAAGCCGACAGTACCGAAACATCAGCTTTTGCTCTCGTGGAAGCTATACGTAAGCAAATATTACCCCGGCAAATTATCACCCGTAAATCTATAGAAAACGCCATTTCAGTAATTATGGCGGTGGGTGGTTCCACAAATGCGGTTTTGCACTTTTTAGCGATCGCTCGCGCGGCTGGTGTAGAACTAACTCTAGATGACTTTGAAACTATCCGTGGACGTGTCCCTGTTATCTGTGATTTAAAACCTAGTGGTAGATATGTAGCCACAGACCTACACAAAGCTGGTGGAATTCCTCAAGTCATGAAAATGTTACTAGTGCATGACTTACTCCACGGTGACTGCTTAACTATCACAGGTAAAACCGTCGCCGAATTATTGGCAGATATTCCAGCAGAACCACGCAGTGACCAGGATGTGATCCGTCCTTGGGATAATCCTATGTATGCTCAAGGACATTTAGCCATCCTCAAAGGTAATCTGGCTACAGAAGGGTCTGTAGCTAAAATTACCGGAGTCAAAAAGCCCATCATTACCGGTCCAGCACGGGTATTTGAGTCAGAGGAATCCTGTTTAGATGCCATCCTCGCGGGAAAGATTCAGGCGGGTGATGTTCTGGTGATTCGTTATGAAGGTCCTAAGGGTGGCCCCGGTATGCGAGAAATGTTGGCTCCCACATCCGCGATTATTGGTGCTGGATTGGGTGATTCTGTGGGTTTAATTACTGATGGGCGTTTTTCTGGTGGTACTTACGGGATGGTAGTTGGCCATGTAGCGCCAGAGGCTGCGGTTGGTGGTGCGATCGCTCTTGTGGAAGAAGGTGATAGTATCACTATTGATGCTTCCCAGCGGCTATTGCAGTTAAACGTACCAGATGAAGAACTAGCCCGCCGACGTGCCAACTGGCAACCCTTACCCCCCCGTTATACTAAAGGTGTACTGGCTAAATATGCCAAGTTGGTATCTTCTAGCAGTGTAGGCGCAGTCACTGATTTAGATTTGTTTCATGATTAGTGATTAGTTACAGCTAGATGAGAAAACAATTCAGATTGTTTTCTCATCTAATAACTGTTCTGTGCATTCTGCCCATATTTGTTGACTAAACTAGATAATGAAAGACACTGTAAATCCTCCCGGAAGTTTTGGTTTACCGGTCATAGGCGAGACATTTTCCTTCATTCTTGACCCCGCCAATTTTGTCACCCAGCGCTACCGCAAACATGGGTCTATATTTAAAACTCATCTTTTGGGTAAACCGACTGTGGTGATGGTAGGGCCAGAAGCAATTGAGTTTCTCTTATCGAGTCACAGGGAATATTTTTCCTGGCGTGAAGGCTGGCCTGATAATTTCAAGACCTTGTTAGGTGAATCACTTTTTCTCCAAGATGGAGAAGAACACCAAAGAAATCGTCGCCTCATGATGCCAGCGCTACATGGTGTAGCCCTCACTAATTATGTGAGTACTATGGAGAGTATAACATATAATTATTTGAAAAAATGGGAAAATCAAGGGGAATTTACCTGGTTTACAGAATTTAAAAAGCTGACCTTTGATATTGCTAGCCAGCTATTATTAGGTACTGATTCTGTTTCCCAAAATAGTCGATTCAGTCATTTATTTACAGAACTAACCAATGGTTTATTTGCCATTAATCCACTCATTTTACCATTTACTAAATTGGGAAAAGCTGTAGCAGCCCGCGATCAAATTCTACAGCATTTGGCGCAAGTTGTTAAAGCACGTCAGCAACATCCTGGCAAAGACGCTATTAGTTTGTTAGTTCACTCAAAAGATGAGGATGGTAATAGTTTAAGTGAAACAGAACTTATTGCCCAAGCAGTACTGCTACTGTTTGCCGGACATGAAACTACCACCTCAATGCTAACTTGGTTATGTGTAGAATTAGCTCGTCATCCGGAAGTATTACAACGCGCCAGAGAAGAACAATTCCAACTTTTAAGTAAAGGTGCTTTGAATTTAGAAGAACTTGGACAAATGCCCTATTTAGATCAGATTTTATCGGAGGTTGAAAGAGTTCATCCGCCAGTTGGTGGTGGCTTTCGTGGTGTTGTCAAGGATTATGAGTTTAATGGATTTCATGTTCCTGCAGGTTGGCAAGCTTTATATTCTATATTTGCAACTCATCACCTCGAAGCAATTTACCCCAACCCAGAACGGTTTGACCCAGACCGTTTCAGTCCCCAACGCCAAGAACACAAACAGTATCGTTATAGTTTAATTGGTTTTGGCGGTGGTCCACGGGTTTGTATTGGCATCGCCTTTGCCAAAATGGAAATGAAAATAGTTGCTTCTCATCTTCTGCGTAGCTATTATTGGGAAATATTACCTAATCAAAGTTTGGATGTGGTGAGAATTCCTACCAATCGTCCCCAAGATGGATTACGGGTTCGGTTCTGTCCCTTGTAGAATAGCCACCAACCCAGCATTCCTAACGCCCAGGGGACAACTGAGTAATAATTTGATCTTTTTTACCAGCGACAAAATCGGCAAAGCGCCGCGCTAAAGGCGGTATAATTACCAATGGGTTACTAAAACCGGAAAAAACATGAATACCCTCAAATCCTGGAATAGCACCAACTAAGGGTAGGCGATCGCCACTAAAAGCCACTAAGCAATGATGCCAAGTTCCTGGTAAGTTGGCTAATGGAGGTAGTACTTGCTGAATACTTGTTCTTAGCCAGTTTTCGCTTTGCTGTGCATTTATTTGGGCAAAAGGGTCTGTGAGGGATCGGCTAATTTGACCCAGGCGCAAACTACCATCTTGAAATTGAATCGCACCTACATCTAAAATCGGCGGCACTGGTTCTTTGGTTGTGTCTTGCCACAAAGCTTCTATTTTACTAGATTCCGCTTCTAAGTCAAACCTTTGTAAATTTGCGGGCATTACTAAGGTGTTTAATTTCAAGTCAACAGGTGCTGTTTGAATTACTTCTGCATGGGTAAAATACAGCTTGATGGGGATACCTGCTAACTTTAGCAGTTGTCGGCTGAAGCCCCCGGCACAAATTACCACGTTGTCACAGTGGTAAGTTTCAATAGTTGTGCGGACACCTGTCAACTTAATTCCGGTGTCAGCAGATGAGATGGTCTGGAAATCAATCACCTGCGCAATTTCCATTTCACCCCCAGCACGGAGGAAGGCTTGAATATAAGCTTGGGTTGTTTTGTGGGGGTTAATGTGACCATGTTTCACAGTTAGAGCACCAGCGATGGAGTGTGGGTTAAGTACTGGTTCCAACTCGCAAGCCTGTTTGATATCGAGTAACTGAGGGGGAATAGCAACATGACTATAGGATGCAGCGGTTGCTTTTGGGTCTTGATCGGCGGCGATGGTTAGTAATAAATCTATTTCCCGCAACTCGGTTTGAGCTTCTAATTCCTGGTTCAAATTCTGGTAGACGGCGATGGACTCTTGACATAGTTGGCGCGTTAGGGGTGTAGTCCCAGACCAATAAGCCAGCCCACCATAACTATAGCGAGTGGCATTCTGGGCTGTTTGGTGTTGCTCTAACAAAAGCACGCTCGAGCCTATTTTACGCAGTTCGTAGGCGATCGCCGCCCCCGTAATTCCCCCCCCGACCACAATCCAGTCATAGTTATTCATGGATTAAAACCTGATTTTGATTGTCAGTCATATATATAGTCATCCTATTTGACTTGAGAAATTATCAGTGAGGAAAGGGAACAGGGAACAGGGAACAGAAATTGTTCATGAATCATTTAGGATTGCTATATATATAGCAATCGCCAAGGAGGTTAGGACGCAAAATGCAAGACATCCTCAATGGCATCTCGTAAACAATTAAACTGGTCTAACTTTTTGCGGATTCGACTTTTTAACCAAGACCAGCATTT